>JAUVCD010000594.1 GCA_030590865.1 Myxococcales bacterium
ATCGGTGAGCTCCTCGAGGAGATTCACGACGAGGACATCGCAGACCTGCTCAAGCTGCTCGACGACGAGGACGCCATCAAGGTGCTCGAGCACCTGAGCGTCGAGAGCGCCGCAGATGTCTTCGAGCGCCTCGACGAGCCCGAACAGGCGGCGATGGTCGAGGAGTTCGGCGCTGAGCGCCTGGCGCCCATCGCCAGCGAAATGGCGCCTGACGACCTCACCGACCTGGTCGGCGAGCTGCCCGAGCAGGTCGGCGATCGGCTGCTCGACACCGTAGCGCCAGAGGCTGCCGCCGAAGTCGAAGAGCTGCTGCACTGGGCGGACGACACGGCCGGCGGCTTGATGACCACCGAGTTCGTCGCCGTATCGCCTGACCGGACGGTCAACGAGGTGATTTCCGCGGTCCGCGAGCAAGGTGAGGAGGTGGAGACGGTCTACTACTGCTACGCCCTCGAGCAAGACGACACCTTGGTTGGCGTAGCCTCGCTGCGGGATCTGATTCTGGCCGAGGGCCAGGAGCCGCTGCGCGACGTGATGACCGAGAACGTGTTCACGGTGGCGCCCGAGACGGACCAGGAAGAGGTCGTCCATGTGCTCAATCGCTACGACTTCACCGCCATCCCGGTGCTCGACGCCGAAGGCAGGATGCTGGGCCTCATCACCCACGATGACGTGATGGACGTCATGGTCGAGGAACAGACCGAGGACGTGCAGCGCTTGGCTGGCATCGAGCCCATCGAGGACGCCTACTTTCAGACCTCCTTTCTGAAGTTCCTCAGCAAGCGCGCCCCCTGGTTGGCCATCTTGTTCTTCGGGCAGTTCATCACCGAATCGGTCCTTCGTCACTACGACCCGGTCATCCAGGCCGTGACCCAGCTGACCTACTACCTGCCTTTGTTGGTATCCACCGGCGGCAACTCGGGCGCCCAGTCGGCCTCGCTGATCATCCGCGGGCTGGGCACCGGCGAGATCGTGGTGCACGACTGGTGGCGAGTGCTGGGTCGCGAGCTCAGCCAGGGGCTGGTGCTCGGCGCCGGTCTGGCCTCGGTGGGAATGGCCCGGGTGTGGATGGTCGGTGATCTGAACGGCATGGTGCTCACCATCGGCGTCACGGTCATCGCCATCGTCGTAACGGGCTGCACCATCGGCGGCATGCTGCCCCTGCTGTTGAAACGGCTGGGGCTCGATCCGGCGACCAGCTCGGTCCCGGCCATCGCCACCCTGGTCGACGTGTTCGGCATCTTGCTGTACTTCGCCGTCGCCCAGGTCGTGCTCGCCCAGGTGTTGTCCCAAGCGGGCCTGTAGATAGCTCGTCAACCAGGCAGTCCCAAAGCCTCTGGGATGCGTTTTGTTGTGCAACGGCCCAGCGCTCACGGCGATGGACAGGTATCAGCGGGAGGGCACCAAAGTCGTCCCAACGAGCGCCAGGGGTACCCCCAGGCGATGACAGCAGGAGCGTGGCGCTGCGCGGCTTGACGCGTGAGAGGGGGCCGCGTACCTCCGTGACTTCCAAGGAAGAAGGTCGACATGGCTGACGGACTCAATCGCGCAATGCTCCTCGGCAACCTGGGCCAGGACCCTGAGCTTCGTTACACCCAGGGTGGGCGAGCGGTGCTCAACATGCGCCTGGCGACCACCGAAAGTTACCTCGATCGGGATGGCAACCGAAAAGAGCGCACCGACTGGCACAACGTCGTGGTCTGGGGCAAGCGCGCCGAGGGGCTCGCCAAGTTCCTCCACAAAGGCTCCAGCATTTTCGTCGAAGGCTCGATCCGCACCAGCAGCTTCGAAGGGCGGGATGGGCAAAAGCGTTGGAAGACCGAAGTCAACGCGCGCAACATCCTGTTGACCGGTGGTGGTGGTGGCGGCGGCGGACGTCGCGGCCCCGTCGAGGACGAGGGGCCGCCGTCCGAGCCGGACCTGCCCCGCGACCAAGCACCGCAAGCACCGCAAGCACCGCAAGGCGGCGGCGGCGGCGCTGACTTCAACGGGGACGACGACGACATTCCGTTCTAGCGGCAGCAGGCGCTCACGATCGTGGGTCAGCTCGGGTCCCAGCAGCCGGATGCCAGACCGGTGGTGTTCCGCTGCACCGATGGATACGCGTTGCACGGGAGCTGCCGCGTGGGGGCACGGCAGCGGCAGCGCGACGGGACGGTGATCGTCTGTCCGGCGCTCTTCGTACGTCAGCGGTTCTACCAGGCTTTCTCGGCCCACCTGGCCCAACAAGGCTTCGACACGATCACCTTTGCCAACCGGGGCATGGGAGAGTCCCTCGCTGGCGAGACGCGGCGCTGGCGCCATCGACTAAGGGACTGGGGCGAGGTGGATCTGCCGGCGGTCATCGCCCACGTCAAAGACGCACGCCCCACCGAGCGGCTCTTCGTGGTCGGTCACAGCATGGGCGGCCAGCTGGTCGCGCTCAGCGATAGCGTGCACCGCTTGGACGGCATCGTCACCGTCGCCGCCACGGCCGCTTGGTGGAACCATTGGCCCTTTCCCGCCAACCTCGGCATCCTGGCGTGGTACCGGCTTGCCACGCTGCTCTCTCATGGGCTGCGGGTGTTTCCGGCCGCGCGCCTCGGGCTCGGCCCCAACGTCAGCGCCGATCTGGTGCGGGACTGGGTCACCTGGGGCCAGCACCGCAAATATCTCGGCGGGCCCTTCGGGCTCCGTCCTCAGATGGCGACTTATCGGGGTCGGCTGTTGGTCTACAGCTTCGCCGATGATGAGTTCGGCTGCCAAGCGGCGGTCGCCGCGCTGCACCGCCACTATCGGCAGGCCGACGTCACCCAACGCCACGTGCATCCTCGACAAATCGGCGCGGCCCGGATCGGGCACTTCGGATATTTCCGCTCCCAGGTGGGGCCACCGCTCTGGCAGCAGACGATTGAGTGGCTGGACCCACAACCGCTCCAGCGGCCGGCGAGCGAGCGCGATCGTGACGGCTAACCGGTTGCCGCCCCGTCGCCGCCGGCCCCTTCGGTGAGGTCCTCCCCGTCGTCGGGATAGAAGTCTTCCTCCTCTGGTGGCGCGATCTGGGGTGCCGGGGACCCAAAAACCACGGTCTCACGAAGCCCGAAATCGAGCTCGTCATCCGATATGCGGCCGATCTTTCGGACGATCTTCATCAGCTTTCGCAGGTAGCTCATGTGGTTGGGCGTGACGACGCCGCCGGAGCCGAAATATTGTCTCTTGGGATCCGCCAGGATCGAAGCGAGATAGAGCGACTGCCCCAACGACAGCGAGCCCGGCGTGGTGTTGAAGTAGTGCTGCGCCGCCGGGCCGATGCCGTAGACCATGGGGCCGTACTCGATGATGTTCAGGTACAGCTCCATCATCTCGTCCTTGGTGAGCTCTTGCTCCAGGTACATGGTCAGAACCGCCTCCTGGAGCTTGCGCGAGATGGTCTTGGTTCGTGGCAAATAGAGGTTCTTCGCCAGCTGCATGCTGATGGTGCTGGCCCCACGAACGAAGCGCCGCGCTTTCAGGTTCTCGCGGATCGAGTTGACGATCGCCTCTTGGTCGAATCCCCGGTGGCGGTAGAATCGGCCATCCTCGGTGGTGAGCACCGCACCCGTCATGTAGTGGGTGATGTTGGACCTAGGGACCCAGCCGTCCGCTCCGGGACCAAACCACCCCTCTTGCTCCTCGGACTTGGGCGTATAGATGAGCTTCTTGAAGCTCTTGGCGAAGCGGCTGACCCGCAAAGGTTCCGGCGCCTCGAGAATGCGACAACTGTTCGAGCCGTCCCAGTCGACATCGTAGTGCTTGTCTAGTGACGCGGTGTCGAAGCGCGCATGCCCTTTGAGAGCGAGTGTGCCTGCGAAGCGCATGCCCACCAACTTGGGAACCATCGCCTGGGGAATGGACTCGAAGGTCCGCTGGCATTCCACCAGCGGCACCTCGAATTGAACGTCCACTTTGTGGTGCTCGCCCTGACGCTCATGACTACCGCTGAGCAACGCGCGGATGTGGCCCAGATCTATCTCCGCCTCCTTCAATCGCACCCACGACCCGTCGAGCCGCGCCTCGAGCTTGGCTCGCCAAGCGAGCTCGATGCCCTCGAGAGGCGCGGCGGCGAGCCGCTTGCTGGACAGCGACAAGTTGTGGAGCTTACCGCGCCCGTCGATGGAGACCGTCTCGCCGTCAGGGGGCAACACCACCCGGGCATCACTTTCGAGCGAGGTCCGAGCCACGTCCCGAAGGCCCAGATCGCCATCCTTCACCCCGAGCAAGGCCAACCACACGGGGCCACCACGCAGCTCGGCGGTGATGTTTCGGCCGTCTTTCTGCTCACCATCGGCGCCCCTCCCAAGGGGCAAGCGAACCGAAAAGGTCAACGCTTTGCTCGACTTGGATGCATCGCCGTCCAGTTGGGGGGTGAGCGCCACAACCAGATCGCCGTCCTCGCGCACAACACTCAACATGCCCGGACCGAGGTTCAGCACCTCATTCTTGATGCCAAGCTTCGCGCTGGCACCTCCGACCATCACCGTCGCGTCGGGCTCCAATAGGCCGTCGATCCGCTCGCCTAGCCGCCCCAGAAACGCGTGGAGCATCCGCGCGGCTCGCACACGCCGGTGGATGTTCGGCGCCGTCCCTGCCGGCGGCACTGTCCCTGCCAGCGGCACGGCGCTGCCGCCTACCTGCGGCGAGCGTCCCGTCGGTCCGCTCGCCGCAGCCGAAGCGACCGGCAGCTCAGACCCACCGGGGCCCTCGAGCTCCGTCCCGCCGAAAGAGCCCATGCTGTGGCCCAAGCGAACCTCGAGCGCCAGGGTTTCGCTGGCCACGTCCTGAATACGATAGCCCTCGGCAGCGCGCTTCATGACCAGACGGCCTTTGGTCACCGTTATCTTGGCGCGGCCCACGCGGCCATTGAGCTGCGCTGCTTGCAGCGTGAGCACCCCACCGTCGCGCTCGACCCCCAGCCCGGTGGCCTGCACCGCTTGCTCGGCCGCCTCGGCCTCGCTGCGCCAGTCGAGCTCGAATCCCTCGAGCGCCAGCTTGCGTCCGCCACCGCCACTGCCGCCGCTGGTGAAGTGCTCTCCCCGCCATCGTTCAACGTGGTCGATCAGCTCTCCGAGCTGTCCGACCGCGACGATCTTGCCACCTACCATCCCCACTGGCCGACGGTCTAGCCAGCCCACCACCAGCTCATCGAGCCACAGCCGCACACCGGGGATCGCCTGAAAAGTGACCTCAACGCCCCGACGCCGGACCCCTGCGAGGCTGGGCACAACGTGCTGGACCTCGACTGCCGCCCCGTAGGCCGTAGCCTTCTCACCGATCTGCGAGCGGACGCAAGGCCCAAAGCCCGCGACGGCAGCAGCGCCAACCACGACACCGCTCGCCACTGCTACCCAGAATCGCTTAGTCACGTCCGTCACTCACAGCGTAGCAACGCTCGAGGGGAGGCAACCACATCCTTGCATGCCTTGGCAGAGCACGAGCGAGACGCCCGAGCCCAGGCCGCCCGGGCGGCTCGCTCAAGCCCATCCGTCAAAAGGCCTAGCGGTGCGCTAGCACTTCCCGTCAGCTGCTCCGCGTCCAGACAAAAAAAAAGGCCTGCATGACTGAGTCATGCAGACCTAAAAAAAATTTCGGCGGCGTCCTACTCTCCCACCAAGCTACCCTGGCAGTACCATCGGCTCTGAGAAGCTTAACTTCCGAGTTCGGTATGGGATCGGGTGGAACCTTCTCGAAAACACCACCGAAAACTTGTCGAGATGGTCGCCCGCCTAAGCGAGCGGCACCTCATTGTCTTTTGCGTCTGTACCCAATTGATGGGGCCCAATAATGGGCTCAGGTTACGGGCGGAATGCTCGAACCGTCTCAGACGGCGAGCTCCGCGCATGAAACTCGAATGTGCGCCCTAGAAACATGGCCAAGCCTCACGACCAATTAGTACTGGTTAGCTCCGTGCATTGCTGCATTTCCACACCCAGCCTATCAACGTTGTAGTCTCCAACGGGTCTTTAGGGACCTTATGGTCCGGGATGTCTAATCTTGGGGCCGGCTTCCCGCTTAGAT
>JAUVCD010000491.1 GCA_030590865.1 Myxococcales bacterium
TGGCGCTGGAGGCCGCCCGACGCAAGGCCGCCCAGGTCGCCACCAGCATGAAGGTCGCGCTCGGCGATCTGCTGGCCGTCGAAGAGTTGGCTCGAGACGCGCCGCGCTGGGGCGCGCCGTCCAACATGAACGCCTTCGCGCCTGCCCAAGGCAGTGACACGCCCCTGCAACCCGGCGCACTGCCGATCAGCCTGACCGTAGTGGTGAGCTACGAGCTGGCGGACTCGCCTTGAGCGAAGCCTCGCCGAAGCGTGGCGAGGCTGATCCGTCGATGAAGACCGGTGATGCTCGAGGTCCCAGCACCGATGGGCTGATGGGCACGGAGGTGCACCGCTGAGCGACCGAATCAGCATCCGCGGAGCGCGACAGCACAACCTCCAGTCGGTGGACGTCGACATCCCCCATGACCGCCTGACCGTCATCACCGGCGTGTCGGGCTCAGGCAAGTCGTCCCTGGCCGTGGACACGTTGTTCCGAGAAGGACAGCGTCGCTATCTCGAGTCGTTGTCGTCACATGCGCGGCAATTGCTAGGCAAGCTCGAGCGCCCAGCGCTCGATGCCGCCGAGGGGTTGCGGCCAGCGCTCGCTGTCGACCAGCGCAGCGGGGTGCGCAATCCGCGGTCCACCGTGGGCACGCTCAGCGAGATCTACGACTACCTGAGACTGCTGTTCGCCCGGGTCGGAACGCAGCACTGCGAGGCGTGCGCCGGACGGCTGCCTCAGCGCGGGGCCGACAGGCGAGCCCAGGCTGGCTCCTGCCCATCCTGTGGTGCCACTGGTCCGGCTCTAACGGCGTCGCTGTTGTCGTTCAACGTCCTCCAGGGGGCTTGCCCGTCTTGTCGGGGTCTGGGCGTGGAAGATCGGGTCGATCCCCAGCTCCTGATCGCCGATCCGGAACGAACCCTGCGTCAGGGCGCGCTCGTACCGACCACTCCCAATGGCTATATCGTCTACTCTCAGGTCACCGTCGAGGTGTTGGACCGGGTCTGCCATGCCCACGGCTTCTCGGTCGACGTCCCTTGGCGGGAGCTGAGTGACGAGCAACGGAACGTGGTGCTCAACGGCTCGGATCGCATCCGTGTCCCCTTCGGCAAGCATCCGCTCGAATCGAGGATGCGCTGGACGGGCATCACCGCCAAGCCGCGCGTCGAAGGCCACTACCAGGGGCTGGTGCCGATCATCGACGAGATCCTCAAGCACAAACGCAATCGTAACGTCCTTCGGTTTGCCCGGACCTTTCCTTGCAGCGCTTGCGACGGCTCGCGTCTGGGACCTGCGGCGCGGGCGGTGAAACTTGCCGGGCAGACCATCTCCGACTGGGCGGATAATGAGGTCGAGACTCTCGACAAACGGGTGCTTGATCTCGAGCTGTCAGGCCAAGACCAAACCATTGCGCAACCGGTGCTCAGAGCGATACGGAGGCGCGCCGAGCTGCTCGAGCAACTCGGGCTTGGTCACCTGGTCCTCTCGCGCTCATCCGAGTCGCTCTCCGGTGGAGAGGCTCAGCGCATTCGCATGGCCACCCAGGTGAGCAGCGGACTGCGGGGCGTGCTCTACGTCCTGGACGAGCCGTCCTTGGGGCTCCACCCACGAGATCACAGCAGGCTGCAGGGGGTGCTGAGACAACTGCGAGATGGGGGCAACACGGTGGTCTCGGTGGAGCACGATCCGACCGCCATGCTCGCCGCCGATTGGCTGATCGACATCGGCCCCGGACCTGGAGACGCGGGGGGCCGGGTGCTCTACTCCGGTCCCCCTGGCGCGCTGCTCGACGCCAAAGCCCCAACGGCGACCGCCCGTGAGAGCGCGACTCGCCAGTTGCTGCACGACCCGCCAACTCACCATCGGCCGGCCATCGACCATGATGACGGGCCACAACTGACCATCCGCGGCGCCGCTGAGAACAACCTGCAGGGCATCGACGTTTCATTTCGCCTGGCGGCACTCAACGTGGTGACTGGCGTGTCCGGCGCTGGAAAGTCCACGCTGGTCAATCGGATCCTGGCCAGAGCGCTGCGCCGCAGACTGCATGGCGCGCTCTCCCCCCCAGGGGTCCACACAGGCATCGACGGCGCCGAGGGTCTGGGCAAGCTCATTTCAATCGATCAGGCGCCCATTGGCCGCACGCCGCGCAGCAATCCTGCGACCTACACCAAAGTCTTCGATGCGATTCGGGCTTGCTTCGCAAAAACCCCGGAAGCCCAAGCGCGAGGTCTCACCAAAGGGCACTTCTCGTTCAACGTCAAAGGGGGGCGTTGCGAGCTGTGCCAGGGCGCAGGCGTCGAGACAGTGGGCATGCACTTTCTGGGCGATGTGGCGGTCACCTGTTCGGCCTGCGCTGGGCGACGGTTCGACGAGGCGGTGCTCACAGTAACCTACCGCGACCACACTGTCCTCGACGTCCTGCAAATGTCGGTCGTCGAGGTGCGGAGACTCTTCGACGACGAGCCTCGCATCCGGCGGGTCCTGCAGGCATTGATGGACGTCGGCCTGGGATACCTCAAACTGGGCCAACCCGCGACGACCTTGTCAGGCGGCGAGGCTCAGCGGGTGAAGCTCGCCGCCGAGCTCGGTCGTCCTTCCAAAGGCGCCACGCTCTACGTGCTCGACGAACCCACCGCCGGGCTGCACCCCGCAGACGTCGACCACCTCTTGGAGGCCCTCCGGGCACTGGTCGCGCGAGGCAATACCGCCATCGTGGTCGAACACGACTTGCAAGTGATCCGCGCCGCCGACTGGGTCGTCGATCTTGGCCCGGAAGCAGGCGCCCGTGGTGGACGGCTCGTCGTCGCCGGCTCGCCCAAGCAGGTGGCGCGCTGCCCGCAAAGCGCCATCGGCGCTGCGCTACGCGGCGAGCTTGCAGACCAACCCCAAACGGCGGCCAGGTCATCAGCGGGTCCTGCAATCCAGGCTCCCATCGCGCTGCGCGCCGTCACCACCCACAACCTCGACCGGTTGGACGTCGACATTCCCCACGGCCGTCTAACGGTGATCACTGGCGTGTCGGGGAGCGGTAAGTCGTCGCTGGCATTGGACACCCTCTTCGACGCCTGCCGGACGCGCTTTGCCGACGGACTGCCGAGCTATGCGCGCCACTTCCTCGAACGGGGTGGAAAGGCTGAGCTGGGCGCAGCCCAGGGCCTGACGCCGGCGATCGCCATCGGGCCCAAGCCACCGGTCCGCAATCCACGCTCCACCGTCGGCACCATGACCGAGACCGACGCGGCGCTGCGACTGCTCATGTCCCGGGCAGGTCACCCGAAGCTGCGAGCGTCGATGTTCTCGTTCAACGATCACGACGGCGCTTGTGCCACTTGCCGGGGGCTCGGCACGGTGACCACGTGCGACCCCGAGGGGCTCATCAACGACCCCACCCTCGCCTTGGCAGGCGGTGCCATGGGCGGAAGCCGCAGCGGTCGCTTCCACGGTGATCCCCACGGCCGCACGATGGCCTTGCTCACCGCCGTCGGCACAGCACAAAGCATCGACTTCTCGGTGCCCTGGATGGCCCTCGACAGGCGAAGCCGTGGCCTGGCCTTGGACGGCACCGGTGACCGTGAATACCAGGTGAGCTGGCATTACCGCCGGGGTAAGCGCCGGGGCACCCACGAGTTCAGCGGCCCTTGGCCAGGCCTCATCGCCCTCATCAACGAAGAGTACTCCCGCAAGCACGCCGACCGGCGGGGCGTAGCGATGGGCTCGCTCATGCGAGAGCTTCGCTGCACGAGCTGTGACGGCGCTCGCCTGGCTCCTCGGTCCTTGGCGGTGCGCTTCGCCGGCTGCGGCATCGCCGAATTGGCGAGCCGCCCCGTCGATGCCCTCGCCGAGTGGCTGGATCAGGTCGTCGCCCATCCCGAGGAGCATGGCCTCGACGCGGGCGCAGCCGCTGTCTTGGCTCCGCTCCACCGGTCGCTGGGGCGGCGCCTAGAAAGCCTGACCGACGTCGGGCTGGGCTATCTGAACCTGGACCGAGCGGCGATGTCACTATCCGGTGGAGAGTTCCAGCGCGTTCGTCTGGCGGCCCAGCTCTGCTCGGACTTGTGCGGCCTGACCTATGTGCTCGACGAGCCGACCACGGGTCTCCACGCCTGGGACACCGATCGCCTGCTGACCATCCTCCGGCGACTGCGCGACTTGGGCAATACGGTAGTCGTGGTGGAACACGACCTGCAGGTGATCCGCGCCGCCGACCAGGTGATCGATCTGGGCCCCGGGCCTGGCGCCCGCGGCGGGCGCATCGTCGCTCAGGGAACCCCTGACCAGGTGGCGGGAGAGCCATCCTCACCCACCGGGCGTCTGCTCAGCCAGCAGCCAGCCATGACCAGGCCGCGGCGCCGCTGTCTGGAGTCTAGTGTGTCCATTGTGGGGGCGAGCGCACGAAACCTGAAAGGCATCGACATCGAGCTACCGCTCGGCGGGATCGTAGCGGTCTCCGGTGTATCGGGAGCCGGCAAGTCGGCCCTCGTCTTCGAAGTGCTCGCCAAGTCGCTGCGCAGCGGGCGACCAGTGGGCTGTCGCGGCATCGAGGGGCACCCGCCAGTCATCGTCGCGGTCGATGGGCCACGAGGCGCGGCGAACAGCAGCAGCACGCCGGCAACCTCGATGGCAATATTTGACGCGATCCGTGCACGTTTCGCCGATAGCGCGCGGGCCAAGCAGCTAGGACTCAGCAAGGCAGACTTCTCATTCAATCGCAAGGGCGGACGTTGCGAGACCTGCCAGGGCTCGGGGCAGCTGCGCGTCGACATGGGCTTTCTGCCGGACGTCATCGTCCCCTGTGAGAGCTGCCATGGTGCTCGCTACGGCGAACAGGTCCTCCAGGTCCGCGTGGACGGACGCACCATCGCCGACGTCCTCAGTTCGACGGCAGACGAGGCCCTCGATTATCTCGCAGACACCCCAGCTATCGCGACGCCTCTGCAAGCCATGGCCCAAGCGGGTCTCGGATACCTCAGGCTCGGCCAACCTGCCGACAGCCTCTCGCGAGGCGAGCACCAGCGCCTCGCGCTAGCCGGCGGGTTCAGCAGCTGGACCAGTGACAGGCGCTGGTTGCTGCTCGACGAGCCACCCAAGGGGCTGCACGGCGAGGACGTCTCGCGCTTGTTGCAGACCCTCAACCAGCTGGTAGAGCAGGGTCATTCGGTGCTGGTCGTCGAGCACCACCTCGAGGTTCTCGCCTGCTCCGACTGGATTGTGGATCTCGGGCCGGAGGGCGGAGCCAAGGGAGGCACGGTGGTAGCCGCCGGCACCCCTGAAGACGTTGCCCGTTGCGCCGAGTCTCGCACCGGCGCCTGTCTGCAGGCCGTGCTGAGGTGACGGGGGTCTGAGATCTCCCCCACGACGTGAATGATAATGGGGTCGTAGGAACCGGAGCCGGCGCCTCCGTCCCGTCTTGTTGGTCGCTGCGAACCAAGATAGGTTGATCGTCGTCCCTTCGGTTGACCCTCGCGCTCACCAAGTGCGCGACGCTGGAGACTCACCATGAATACCAGTGTGTCCCTTCGATCTGGTTTGTTGGCGCTGCTGCTCGCAGCGAGTGCTGCCGCGACTCACAATGCATGTTCCGTTGGCGACGGCTCGGGCACCCAGGATGGCACCGGTGGGGCCAGCCAGGGCGGCAGCGGCGGCGTGGGTGGAGAGCCCCTCGTTGGTGGCTTCACCTCCGCCGGCGGTTCAGGTGGCACCGGGGGGGACTGCGGCTATGCCGAGTACTCGACAACCCTGGAGCCTGGCGTGCTGCTGCTCGTCTACGACCAGTCGTGCTCGATGGTCGAGTGCCCGGACGGATCCACGGTTGAGTGCAATGCTTGTCCCACTCCATCGAAATGGTCGCTCGCCGAGCAGGCCATGAATACGGTGCTCACCACCCTGCCCGACGAGCTTCGCATGGGGCTCATTCTGTACCCTAATGGCGTCGGCTTGGGCTGCCAGGTCGATGGGGCACCTCACGTGGCTGTCGGTCCGCTCAGCACCACGCGCCAGCCCATTCTGAACGAGCTGAACATCACTCCCGACGGCGGTGGGACGCCAACGCTCTATGCCCTGCAGCTGGCTTACCAAACCCTCGGACAGATCACCGATAATGGGAAGAAGGCGGCCTTGCTGGTCACCGACGGCGCCTGGAACTGTCCACCTGACCCGTTCAATCCCTTTGCCCTCAACGACTTGATCTTCAATGAGGCAACGCAGGCTCACGACCAGCTTGGCTTCGACACCTATGTGGTCGGCATCCAAGAGCCTTCGGCCTACCTATCTCACCTCGCCCATGTCGGCGGAACGGATCGGATACCTAGCTGCAACTACGACTATGCGACCATTACTAACCCCAATGTGTCGACTTGTGAGGACTCCCAAGGCACCTGCTGCAACTACACGGTTGGGCAAGACGTCACCACTGAGCTTGTCGCCGCTCTCCAGGAGATCGTCTCCCAGCTGATGGACACCTGTGTGTTTGCGGTGCCCAAGGGTGATGATCCCAACCTGTTCGATCCGAACATGGTCAACGTCTATATCGACGGTGTGCTGATCTATCCCGACGGCGCTCAGGGCTGGAGCTATGTCGGTGGCGACACGGACTACATCGAGATCCACGGTGATTTGTGCGACGCCCTGCTCAGCGGCGAGGCTGAAGAGGTGATCATCCAGCTTGGCTGCCCCACCGCTCCACCTCGGTAGGGTCCCGGGCGTCACGATCAGCGCAGGCGCCGCCCGTGCGCCGCAACAAGAGAAGGGACACACCTGCGGTCATCGCGGTCAGTCTGCGATGATTTTGCAGCCCGCTTCGACCGCAATGCTGCCCTCTGGGTAGTTGATGTTGTTGGCCTGGACGCAGCTGGCCTCGCATAGGAAGATCGCGGCTGGGTCGGTCGGGTTGTCGTAGTACCAGCCACCGATATTGGAGTCGCAGCTCGCCTCATTGGGCACTTGAGGGATCTCCGTGCCCGGGTCGGCCGGGTCCTTCTGGTAGAAGACGTGAACCTGAGTCGGATCCACCATCTTGGTCGGATCCGGGCTTTCGGGCATCGCGAAGGTGCAGGCGACGGCAAACTCCTGAATGGCTTTCAGCGCGGCGAGCAGCTCTGCTTGGCCGTTGTTGCTGCCGATGAAGTAGGCTGCGTTGGTCCCGCCGGCTTGGGCGATGGTATTCATCTGCGCCTCGTTCGAGCCCTGCAAACCGACGGCGAAGGTGAGCACATCGTGGTCATTGAAGGCCGCGCCGGCGTAGCCCGCGATGGCGTTGATGTCCTGGTTGCACTCAGTCGGCTCGCCGTCGGTCAAGAAGATCACCACCTGGCGCCTGGCGGCAGCGCCTCCCCCTTGGTTCGCTACGGCGTATTGGCAGGCGCCACCT
>JAUVCD010000763.1 GCA_030590865.1 Myxococcales bacterium
TGTTGTTGGGCCGTACCAGGCGACCCAACAGCATGGCGACCAGCACGAAGCCACCAGCGACCGCAAAGAACGCCGCCACACTCGCGTACGCCATCAACATGACAGTGTTTTCCTCGGCTTCCTGCAGCTCCGCACGGCAGAGCGGCAGGCGCTCACCGCAGCGCTGGCCACGGCGAACCACCGAGGATCTAGCCGCTCGGCCGGCTGTCGTAAAGCCATGCGGCCCCCCGTCACGCGCACTAATAAGTTACGTAACGTTACTGTCCGACACACCCCTGGGACTCAGGCACTGCTATGCTCGGCCAGCCATGGACGTCCCGCCTCCCCCTATGAGCGCTCGCAGCGTCCTGGCCAAGGTCCGGAACCCGCTCTGGAGCGCCGCTGCGCTCTGCATCGTCGTGGCGGGGATGAAGGAAGCGCAGAGCGTCCTGGTGCCCATCATGGTGGCGGTGATGTTGGCGATCATCTGCTCGCCGGCAGTGCGTTGGCTCGGTCAGCGACGGATCCCCAACGCCCTGGCGGTGCTCGCCGTGGTCGGCCTGATGATGGCCGTGCTGGCCGGAATTGGCGCGCTGGTCGGAGGGTCGGTCAGCTCCTTTCGCGAGTCGATACCCGCCTATCAAGAGCGGCTCAGCGCGATGATCGACGGCCTGTTCGCCTGGCTCCAAGCCAAGGGCGTCAATGTGGAGACCGAGCGGCTGCTCCAAGTGGTCGAGCCGGGCAACGCCGCCAAGAAGGCGATGGAGTTCGTCGGCTCGTCGATGAACGCCCTCGCGTCGGCACTGTCCAACACAATCCTGGTCGTGCTGACCATGGTGCTCATCCTGATGGAAGGCTCGACGGTGCCGGCCAAGCTACGGGCGTTGAGCGGCGATCCGAACGGGGACATCACCCAGTACCGCCGCATCGCCACCGAGGTGCAAAGCTACCTGGCCATCAAGACCGTGCTGAGCTTGGCCACCGGCGTGATCATCGGCGTCTGGGCAGCCATCCTGGGTGTCGACTTCGCCTTGCTCTGGGGCCTGCTCGCCTTCTTGCTCAACTACATCCCCAACATCGGCTCGATTCTGGCAGCCATCCCGGCGATGCTGCTAGCCCTCATCCAGCTCGGCATCGGACCGTCACTCGCCCTCGGCGGCGGCTATGTGGTGGTCAACATGGTGTTGGGCAACGTGGTCGAGCCGATGTGGATGGGCCGCAAGCTGGGCCTGTCGACCACCGTGGTGTTCCTGTCCTTGGTGGTCTGGGGCTGGGTCTGGGGGCCAGTGGGCATGCTGCTGAGCGTGCCGCTCACCATGGTGATCAAGATCATGCTGGAGAACAGCAAGGAGTGGTCCTTCGTGGCCACCTTGCTCGACTCTGGTCAAGCCGAAGAGCCCGAGGCGCCTGAGAGCAACAGCGAGCCAGCCCCAGTCTCGGAGCACCACACACCGTCATCGGCGCCCAGCACCGAGCGCTCACCGGTGTCTGCGAGCCCCACCGCCGAACAA
Organism: Myxococcales bacterium; assembly: GCA_030590865.1. Taxonomy (GTDB): domain Bacteria; phylum Myxococcota_A; class Polyangia; order Polyangiales; family Polyangiaceae; genus JAPYTK01. The sequence continues at coordinate 1,491 of JAUVCD010000763.1, forward strand.
GCTGCCCCCGAATCGGATGCGCCAGCATCGCAGCCCGAACCCTCGGAACCAGACCCGTCCGACCCTCCTGGCGCCCCCCCTGGCGACCCTCCCGGCAACTGAGCGCCTGCGGCAGCCTCGCGCCGATGTGCTACCACCTGATGGTGCGGGCGCTGGGCAAGTCGATTCGATCGCCGGGAGCAGTGTCTGCGGCCCTGTGGGTGGCCGCGACGAGCGCTGCTGCCTGTGGACCGGCCCAAGGCAGCGCCGCCATCGAGACACCCAGCGTGACCCCACCGGCCATCGAGGTGAGCGGTGAAGGCGACGGTAGCGGGGGGCGCCAAGCCGCGCCCATCGGCGAGGGCGACGAGCACGCCCAGCGCTGTTTCGCGGCGGCTCGGGCCCAAGAGGGGATGCCACAGGATGTGGCACGTTGGTGCGCCGCCGGAGGGCCAGCGGCGTGTGAGGCCGCCTGCCGCGAGGGCGGGCTCACCGCGTGCAGCGAGCTGGCCTACTCTTTGGCCGCCGAGCTGGGAGACACTGCTTGCGCCACCAAGCTGTGGCAGCTCACCTGCGATCGCGACGGGCTGTCAGCTTGCCTGCGACTCGCAGCGCAGTTGATCACCATTGGCGCCAGCCCTGCGACCGTGGCGCAGGCGCAGACGCTGCTGGAGAAGAGCTGCGAGGGAGGCTGGGCTGCCGGCTGCATCGCCCTCGGTCGCTTTCACCTCCCCGGGGGCGCCGGCCGAGCGGATGGCGACCTGGCCGTCAAGGCCCTCGAGAAAGGCTGCGACCAGGGCAATGCCGAGAGTTGCGCGCTCGCCAGCACGCAGCTGTCGAGCTCGGGTAAGCGAGCGGATCGTGAGCGGGCCGTCCGGCGACAGGAACAGGCCTGTGGGTTGGGTCATGCCCGCAGTTGCGTAGCCTTTGCCACCGCACTGACCCTTGGCATCGTCGTCCCTCGTGACCCGCAGCGGGCCACGCAGATCCTCGGGCAGCTGTGTCAGCTCGATGGGGTGGACGACGAGGGGGCGGCCTGCGCCCAACTGGCAATGCAGCAACAGGCTGCCAACGGCGGCCACAGCTCGCCGCAGGTCGAAGCGCTCCTGGCTCGGGCGTGCGACCAGGGCAACCTCTCCACTTGTTCGCAGGTGGCAGCCACTCACTACAACGCTGGGCGCTTCTCCGAAGCGGCGGCGCTCACCAGCAAGCTGGTCACCAAGCTGCCCGACGACTGGCTGACCCGGTTCGCCGGCGGGATGTCGTTGTTCAACCTGGGCCGGTTCGATGAAGCCGAGCCTCAGCTCGTCGAGCTCTGTCGCCTGAGAGCCGACTGGGTTCACTGCCAGCTGTGGCTCTACGCAGCCCGCGAACGGGGCGGCCGAGACGGAAAGGCCGGCTTGCGCAAGGCGCTGCCCGGCCTCGACCGCAACCACTGGCCGGTGCCAGTGCTTCACTTCTTCCTTGGCAAGCTGAGCGCCCCGCGCCTCTTGGCTGAAGCCAAGCACCACGATCGCCCCATCGAGCTCGAGCGGCTGTGCGAGGCCAACTACTACATCGGCCAGCAACACATGATCCGCGGACGCAAGCGCCAGGCTGCCAAGCTCTTCAAGCGAGCCGTCGACACGGGGATCAGCAACTTCGTCGAGTACACCGGCGCCAAGGCGGAGCTGGCAACCCTGCAGCCCAAACCGTAGCCCTGTGATCGAGGTCGAGCTGATCCAGGCGCATGACTGGTCTATCGGTGATCCATCCAAACGGTACCAGCCAGCGGTCCACCACCGATCCGGCAGTCAATCATTTCGCCATCTTACAAGGTAAACAGATGTGGTACGGTGTATGCTTATAGGGCGGGCGTGATGCTCTCCCGCCTAATCATCCGTTGGACCACCGCCATGGCACTCGTCTCCGGCGCAACCGCCGTAGGCGCTTGCGACGTCAACAGCGCCCGCCAGGACGCCGCCTACGACACAGAGATCGAGGCTTGCGACGAGTGCAAAGCCATCCTGGTCGAGTGCAGCTCGACCTCGACTGACGAGTCTCAGTTCGTCGACTGTCGAGACCAGTGGTTGGACTGCCAGCGGGGCCACGGGCTGGGGCCCGACATGTGTGGCAACCCAGGGGATGACGAGGCCTGCTACCTGTGCCGCGAGCGACTCCAGGAGTGCCAGGGCACCACGGACGACAACGCCACCTGTGACACCCAGTTCAGCGTCTGCAAAGCCTTCCTCATCACCCGCAGCGATCTGGCCGATGGCTGCACCGAGGTCGTCAACGTCTCCCCTGAGCTGGCTTGCGGGATCTGTCAGAAGGACCTGGCCGCCTGCGTGTCCGACGCCACCGGGCAGAACACCCTGCAGCTGTTCCAAGCCAAGCTCGACCAGTGTGTCGACGCCAACGGCATCACCGCCGACCAGTGCGGGCTGCCGACCGGCACCCAGGCTTGTGAGCTGTGCACCGGCTACCACGACGAATGTGCAGCCGCGGCCGGGACCGACTGCGCGGTCAACTTCGATGCCTGCGCAGCGACCATCGCCAGCGACGTCCTCTGCGAGCTTACCACCGGTACCGGTGGCTCCGGCGGGACCGGAGGCGGCGGCGCCGGCGGCAGCGGCGGCAGCGAGCTCCCCACCGACTGCAGCCACGACCCATGCGTCGCTGGTGACAAGCTCGAGTACA
>JAUVCD010000800.1 GCA_030590865.1 Myxococcales bacterium
GGTACTCGAGCTTGCGCTGAAACTCCTCGTCGAAGAGGTCCTCCTCTGGCGTAGGCGGTGCTAGCCGCCTGGAAAAAGGCGCTGCGGCGCGCTTGAAGACGTCCAACACCCCCATGGTCGTCAGTCCACGCTCTCCGGCAACTGCTGGACAATCTTGGCAATCAGCTGGTCGGTTCGAACGCCTTCTGCCTCGCCCTCGAAGTTGAGCAGCACCCGGTGGCGCAGAGCGGGCAGCGCGCTGGCCTTCACGTCCTCGATAGCGGCAGCAAAGCGTCCTTCGAAGAGGGCACGACTCTTGGCGGCGAGCAGCAGGGCCTGGGCACCTCGCGGTGACGATCCAAAGTTTACGAAGCGCTTCACGTCTTCGTTTGCCCCAGCCAGGTCTGGGTGGGTGGCTTGGATGAGCCGCACAGCGTAATCCTGAACGCTGCGCGACACGGGCACGTCCCGCACCAAGCGCTGCAGTGAAAGCACATCGTCCCGGTCCAGCACGGGCTTGGCCTCCGGATTGTCCTTGCCCGTCGTCCGGTCGAGAATCGCGTGGAGATCGTCACGCTCCGGATAGTCGACGTGGAGCTTGAAGAAGAACCGATCGAGCTGCGCCTCAGGCAGCGGGTAGGTTCCCTCACTTTCGATCGGGTTCTGAGTCGCCAGGACGAAGAAGGGCTCTTCCAGAGTGTGAGTGGTATTGCCGATGGTGACGTGATGCTCCTGCATCGCTTCGAGCAAGGCGCTCTGGGTCTTGGGGGTGGCGCGGTTGATTTCGTCGGCGAGCAGAATATTGGCGAAGACCGGGCCCTGCTGAAATTTGAAGAGGCGCTGTCCCGACTCCGTCTCCTCGACGACCGTCGTACCGAGAATGTCGGCAGGCATCATGTCCGGAGTGAACTGGATGCGCGAGAAGTCGAGTTGGAGTGCACTGGCCATGGTGCGCACCAGCAAGGTCTTGCCGAGCCCGGGCACGCCCTCGAGCAGCGCATGGGACCCGGCCAGCATGCAGGTGATGACGCCATCGACGACCTCGCGATTGCCCACCAGCACCTTGGCGATCTCATCCCTGAGCTCTCCGATCTTGCTGCGAAACTCCTCGACGTCCGCCCGCGCCTTCTTCTTGTTGTCCGCCATGGTCTTCCTTCTAGTGCTCGTGACCCGCCGCGCAAACCACAGGGGCCTCAGCTGAGCTGGTCTTCGCTTCGCTCCGTTTGCTCGTCGTGCAGCCCTTGGCTCGGCCCGCGCTCTTCCCTGCGTCCGGCGTGTCGCAGCGGTTCCATGGTTGTGCTGCTGCCAGGGGCACCCTCCGTAGCCGCTCAGCCACCAACAGAGCTATTCTCGCGGTCGGATCAGCTGGAAATAGCGCCGCACGTAGAAGCGCATGCCGTCAGGGATCTTCTCCTTGTCGATCTGGTCCTCTGCCACCGTTTGGTACTTCTTGAAGACCTTCTTGTAGGGCTTTCCCGTGAAGCCGCGATCCGCCGCCGACAGGATCACCTCGGCGTTGGTGGGGCCTTGATTGCTGTCCACACTTTCGGCGCGAACGTCGATGGTGCTGCCAGCCATGTCGGTGGCCTCACCCTTGGGATCTCCGCCGGCACCAGTGCCCCATTTCTTTCCCCCCTGACCAGGGCCGTCACCGCCCGGTTGGTCTCCATCACCCGTGCCGCCACCGCCAGGCATGTCCACCGGAATGCCTGAACCGCCCGGGCCTTTGCCGATCCCAATGCCGCCCTTGCCAGCCCCCTGGCCCATGCCCTGACCATCCTTGCCCGGTTGGCCACTACCGGGGCGCCGCTCACCGCCGCCTTGCCCTTGGCCCTGTCCTGGGCGGGTGCCCTTGCCACCCCGAGCGCGACGCAGGAAGCGCTGCAAACGCTTGCGCATCTTCTTACCGCCCTGCTTCTGTTGCCGAATGAGCTCCCGCAACTCCTGCAGCCGACGTCGGAGCTCTTCCTTCTCTTTGTCCGACATCTGCTCTTGCTGAAGGCGGTTCAGATCTTCGGCTGCCTGGTCGAAGTCATCGGCCGCGGCGCCAAGCTCACGCAACAGGTCAGCGGCGGCTTTGGCGAGATCCCGGTCCAGCTTGCTCAACCTTCTGAGCGCCCGTTGCTGACGCTCAGCCTGCCGGTTCAGACGCTCGAGCTCCCGCTTCTTCTTCTTGAGCAGGCGCTTGTCCCGCTCCTGCTCCCGTTGGCCTGCGTCGGGCTTGTCCTGATGCTTCTTCTTCAGGAGTTGTTTGCGTAACTCGGCGCGCCGCTCGTTCAGCTGCTCCAGGGTCTTCTTCTTGTTCTTGGAGGCCCGGTTCAGAGACTGACGCAACCGCTCCAGCTGGCTCTTGGACACCTTGGGTGCCTTCTTGTCTTTGCCGCGCAGCCGGTCGGCGAGCTTCTTCATTTCCTTCTCGGCCGCCGCCAGATCGTTCTTCTTCAGCGCCTTGGCCGTCGGCTTGGTCAGCTCGCTCTTGTCTAGCTCCTTGGCGGTGGCCTGAAGCGCTTCCTCTAGTGCCTTCTTGTCCGCTTCGGCACCTTTGAGCAGGTCATTCTCAATTTCCTGCATCTTTCGGAACGCTTCGTCTCGATTCAGCCGTCGACCCTCGATGTCCTCGATGAGCTGGTTGAAGCGCTCGATGGCTGCTTTCACTTCCGGGCTCTGCTCATCTCGCGCCAGCTCCTCCACCGCCTCCCGAAACAGCTCCAGGTCGTCCGCGCTCATCTCGAGAGCGTCAAGCCGACGGGTCTGGGCAACCTCGGGAACCTCCCGAAGGGTTCGCACTTCGAGCAACGAAAGACCCACGACGGCCAGCGCTACCAGCAGAGAGACGCCGATCTCTGGCGGCAGGGCAATACGCACGGCCCGACGGGCCGACAGTTCCTTGACCACCTCGCAGGCGTCGTCGATGGCCACGCCCATCATCGGGCTGCGTTCAGCAGGGCCGCTCTCGGTGAATTCCAAGGCGTTGGTGATTCGTCCATCGAGGCGGTGGTGTCTGTCGAGGGCAAGCGCTCCCGCCCAGGGTGGCAAACGCCGTAGCAACGCGTAGGCGATGGTGATCAAAATGCCGCAGCCCGCGCCAAGCACGACCGCAGTCGCCCAGCTCTCGGGCAGCGCAGCGGGCCATATCTTGCGAAGCGCGATGGCTACTCCCGACACCGCCAAGCTCAGGGTCAGCACGGTCGGCAGTACCGACACCGCTCGCGACAATCGCATGCGGGTTTCGGCGTGGCGCGCTGCGCGCCGGATCTGCTGAAGCTTGCGCTCCGATGACATGTGGCCTCCGCCCTATCCTCTCATTCTACAGTGCTGACTCTACAGTGCCGACTCTACTGGGCTGATCCTACGTTGCTGAGCTCCTGGTCCAGCAGCAGGCTTCCTGATGTTAGACGCGTGTGATTCCGGAAAGTTCCACTCAGCACGGTAAGACGAATTGCGCCCCCCACGGGCAAAGCGCCGGCGAGCGGACGCCACTTGGAACCTACGTCTCCAACAGCATACCTATTCCCGCCTGGACTGTGCTCTCGACTGCACTGGGCTCTCGACTGCACAGGGCTGCAAGGCACTGGGTGACGTCCGTCATAAGGCCGGCTCGTCACGACCGAGCCCGCTGCCGCTGCTCGCGCTCAGCGCCGGCGTCGTGACTTGGGCGATCGCCGGGGCCGAATGGCCCTCCTGGGGGCCTTCTTCTTGGCGACCTTCTTCTTCGCCGCCTTCTTCTTGGCGACCTTCTTCTTCGCCACCTTCTTCTTGGCGACCTTCTTCTTCGCCGCCTTCTTCTTGGCGACCTTCTTCTTGGCGACCTTCTTCTTGGCGACCTTCTTCTTGGCGACCTTCTTCTTCGCCACCTTCTTCTTGGCCACCTTCTTCTTGG
>JAUVCD010000419.1 GCA_030590865.1 Myxococcales bacterium
AAACCCCCGCTTCGCGGGGGCCGCGACTCCGCTACCCAATCATTGCTGCGGTGTCGCCGGGATCGACTGGGTTGCCGCGGTTGTGGCGGGGCTTGCCGTGGCTGCGCCGGCCGTGGTCGGTGCTCCCATGGTGGCGGCTTCGGGCAGATCCTCGAGCGCTCATTGCAAGGGGGCGCTCCAGAGGTGGTTCTTTGACCTCATGGTGAAGACACTCGAGGCGCTGCAGCACTCGTCGATAGAGAGGGCATGAAATGAACTTGCCCGATCGGCACCAGGAGGACGAGCCGGTGCCGTCGTGGTGCAGCTCTCGAGGGACGCGCACGTTCAGCACGCGGCAATAGTCGGCCCGAGGGCCAGTGACGAAGGGACACGATATCTCTGAGACGTTCTCATCCATGGCGATTCCTCCATCTGTGAAAGATCTAACCCGCCAGCGGGACGAACGATTCCCCTCCCTCGAGCCCAGCTAGGGCAGCCAGGGACGCGCCTTGGCGCGCAAGGGTGCAGGCATTTCGTTCCATCACCAGATAGGAGAGCAGACTCACAACCCGCTCGGTAGCGTGGGCCGCGCCAAATCACTGTGGCAACGATCGCTAGGTGCAGTAGCGCAATCAACTACCAATGGATGAGAGCGAAACAGCGTGGGCAGGGGGCTGTGCTGCGGGCAAGGGCACTGAAATCGACCGCTTGGTGGTCCTCTTGGGCTTCGGCACTATGGCCCGGTAGCGGATTCCGTGATGGCGCCGGGGCGGGTTCCGCCAGCCGCACAGAGCATCGGTCCACGCTGCGCGGGCCACGACCTTGTGGCCCCGCACAGGCCACGCCCACCCGCGCGAACCCGCATCCGAGCCCGGCTCCCCGTCAGCCGCCGCTCTTCTTCTTCGGCTCCGGCTTGCCCTTCTGCTTCGCCGCATCGTCCCCGGGCTTCTTGGGGCCGTCCTTCTTGGGGCCGTCCTTCTTGGCGTCGAACTCGAGCACCAGGTCGATGGTGTTGTCCCCTTCGGCGATGACCGTCTCTTGGTTCAGGGTCAGCAGGTTCGCCGCCGGGAGCATCACGCTGATCTTTGCTTTGCCGACCGGCAAACCCGAGATGACGTACTTGCCGTCCAGCTTGGTGACCGCCGTGGTGCTGTAGCGAAAGTGGAAGACGTCAGCGACCATGAAGTTGCGACCCATTTGATCCCGAAGCCAGTAGCGACCAGGGCCGCGGCTGCGAAGCTTGACTGATTCGCCGCGGGGCACGGCGACCAGGGTGGCTGGCGCGCGGGCGCCATCGAGATGGGGGAGGTAGGAGGTCAAGGGGTCGAGGTTGGTGACCTCGATGTGTTGACCGGTGGTCATCGCTACCGACCGGGTCGAGTAGGCGCACTCCTTGATCGTGAGCTTGATCGCCTCTTCCTTGGGGGGCACAAAGCCTTGGTAGCGGGTGACCGCGACGATGGCGTCCGCCAGCTCGCCGTCTTGGCCGACCCGAAAGAGCTTGCCGTAGGTCGCGACGGCGGAGCCGCACTTCTCTGGATATTTGAAGGTGGTCCGTGGGGGCTCGTCGCCGGTGATCTTGATGGTGCCGCGCAACGTTCCTGTGGGCCCGTCATAGGGCTCTGGGGTTGGCTTGGCGCTGCCACTGGCGGCGGGCGCAGCGCTCCCGGTGGCGCTGGACGTGGCGCTGGACGTGACGCTCGCCGTGCCACTGGGAGCGGTCGTTTTGGTCCCGTCACCGGCGCCCGAGTTGGGTGGGCAAGCGGTGAGCAGGACAGCGGCGGTGAACGCTAAGAGGTTGGGTCCAGCGGACTGCATGGTCACAGCATAGCCAGTGCTGCGTCGATGGCGAGCTGCAACGAAATGCTCGGCCAAATCCCCAAGAGGATGACCGCCGCCGCGCTGATAATCAGGGCCGCGGTCACATAGCCTGACCGCATGGGTACGGCGACCGGGGCGCCTGGCCTCGGCTCACGCATGTACATGTAGACCATTACGCGCAGGTAGTAGTAGGCGGCCAGGACGCTGTTGAGCAGCAACAAGATGGCCAGCAGGTTGAATCCTGCTCCGATGCTGGCGCGGACGATGTAGAGCTTGGCGAAGAAGCCAGCGGTGGGCGGCACTCCTGCCAGGGACAAGAGGAAGAGGGTGAAGGTCAGGGCCGCAACGGGATGGCGTCGGCCGATGCCGGCAAGGTCGTCGTAGCTGACGGCCTCCTTGCCCCGGCTCCCGCACAGGATCAGCGCACCAAAGGCGCCGACCGTCGAGACCGTATAGGCCAGCAGATAGAACATCACGCTGCCTTGGGCGTCGTTGCCTTCTTTCACCATCGCGACGATGCCGACCAAAATGTAGCCGGCGTGGGCAATCGATGAATAGGCCAGCATTCGCTTGACCGACTCTTGCTGTCCGGCGATCAGATTCGCCACGGTCATCGTGAGGACTGCCATCAAGGCCAGTACCGGCGGCCAACCAGAGGCCCAGGACATGGAGTTCGGATCGCCGAAGGCAGACACCAGGATTCGCAGCATCATGGCAAAGGCGGCACTCTTGACGGCCACCGCCATGTAGTTGGTTGCTGGGGTCGGGGCGCCCTCGTAGGCGTCGGGCGTCCACATATGGAACGGCACGGCGCTCACCTTGAATGCCAGGCCGGCCAGCAGCAGCACCATGGCGAGCAGAAACATGCCCCAGTTGAGCGTGGCGGCGCCGGTAGCGGCGCTATCGGTGCTGGCTTGAACCACCTGACCAATGCCCACGAGATCGGTCTTGGCGGTGACGCCATAGAGCAGTGCGCCGCCGTAGAGCAACAAGGCCGAGGCGAAGGAGCCCAACAGGAAGTATTTCACCGCCCCCTCGGTGCTTCGCAGCGAGCCCCTTCGGAACCCCACCATCGCATAGACGCCGAGGGACATGGTCTCCAGGCCGATGAACAAGCTGAGCAGATCCCCAGCCGAAGCGAGGATCATGGCGCCGACGGTGGAGAAGATGATGAGCGGGTAGAACTCACCGCGGTCGAGCTTGTGCTCTGGGAGGTAGCCACCGGCCAGAAGGGCGGTCAGGGCTCCGCCCAGACACAGCAGGAAGTCGAAGAAGAGCGTGAAGCGGTCGACAATCAGATAGGGGGCCGCCGTCTCGGCGCCTGGCAGGTTTTCTGGGCCGACGAACCACAGGCCCAGCGAGATGACGGCTCCGACCGTCAGGATGACGAAGGTCCCGAGCGCCAGGTCGCTGGATGGTCCTGCGTCGGAGCGGCGCTTGGAGAACACCTCGGCGAGCATCAGGAGCAGGCCACCGAGGGCGACCGCCAGGAGGGGCGCGAGCGCTACGAATACCGAGTCGCTCATCGCACACCTCCTGCCTGCACGGCCAGGGGTTGAACGCCTGTGCCGCCGCTGTTGGCGGCTTGCTTGCCCCCTGGGCCGGCCGCTGCGTCGTCATCCTTCGGCTTAGGCGCGCCGGTCAAGAAGCCCTCGTGGAACTCGCTCGGCGGAACCCGCTGAGCTGCGACGACGTTGGCCTTGATCACCGCGTACTCGGAGGTGCGGTGGAACTGGCTCGCGAAGGCATTGACGCTGGCTTCCGAACGACTGAGCAGCAGCGCCGGGAACAGACCGATTACGAAGATGAGGATAATCAGCGGGGCCACGGCCAGGCTCTCGCGGGGGGTAATGTCGTTCAGTCGTTTGTTCTTCGGGTTGGTCAGCGGGCCGAAGAAGACCTTCTGCACCATGGCCAGCATGTAGATCGCTGCGAGGATGACGCCGAAGGCTGCGCCCAGCGCGTGGGCTGAAGCAAAGTGACTGAGCCTTTGGGACACGAAGGTGCCGGCGATGATCATGAACTCGCCGATGAAGCCGTTGGTGCCCGGAACGCCGATGGACGCCAGCGTCACGATGACGAAAAGGGTGGCGTAGACTGGCATCACTTTGGCGATCCCACCGAACTCGCTGACCTCGCGAGTATGCCGTCGGTCGTAGATCACGCCGACCAGCAAGAACAAGGCGCCGGTGGCGATGCCATGGTTGACCATCTGTAAGATGGCGCCTTGCATGCCGCTGGCCGTGGCGCCGAACAGCCCCAGCATCACGAAGCCCAGGTGGGCGACGGATGAATAGGCCACCAGCCGCTTGATGTCGTTCTGCTTCCAGGCGACCAAAGCCCCGTAGAGGATGCCTCCCATGATGGCTACTCCGGCCAGGGTCGGTGCGAAAGACGAGGCCGCGGCCGGGAACAGGCCCATGGAAAAACGCAGGTAAGCGTAGGTGCCCAGCTTCAGCATCACGGCAGCCAGCACGATCGAGCCGCCGGTCGGGGCCTCGGTGTGGGCGTCAGGCAGCCAGGTGTGGAGCGGGAACATGGGCACTTTGATGAAGAAGGCCAGGGAGAACGCCCAGAAGCAGAGCGTCTGGGGGCCCCAACCGTTGGGCGTGCCGGGCAGGATCACCTGGGTGAGCTGCAGATAGTCGAAAGACCAGAGCCCGGTGAGCTCGTGATTGGTCCACACCAGGTAGACCATCGCGGCCAGCATCAGCACCGAGCCCGTCATGGTGAACATGAAGAACTTGATGGCTGCCTTGATTTTGTTGGCGCCGCCCCAGATGCCGATGAGCAAGAACATCGGCACTAGCATCAGCTCCCAGAACAAGTAGAAGACGAACAGATCGAGGGCAACGAAGCTCCCGATCATCGCGCCTTGGAGGAGCAGGAAGGCGATGCAGAGCTCTTTGATGTGGGTCTTGATCGACCCAAAGGAGACGAAGGCGGCAATCGGGGTGGTGAAGGTCGTCAGAATGACGAGCCACAGGCTGATGCCGTCCACCGCCACGTGCCAACGAATGCCGGCCATGTCGATCCACGGCACGATGTGCTGGAAGTGCCAGCCTGGCGTCATGTCGACGCTCAACAGCCACAACGAGGCGAGGAAAGTTAACGCAAAGACGCCATAGGCGAAGCCGCGCACCACGGACAGCATCTGTCGCGGGATGAACAGCAAGGCGATGGCGCCGGCGATGGGAAGCCCAACCAGGAGGTCGAGCAGGTAGGGCCATTCGGCTGGCTCGGCGATTTCGGCGACTGCAGCTGTCTCGCCGGCCTCGGGCCACAGTGCCGAGATGCTGAGCACCAGGAAGAAGCTGACGACAGCGAGCCCAAGACGGTGCTTGAGCTTCGCTTGCCGCGGCATAATGGCGGCTACGATGCCTGCGACCAGGGCAGGCAGAGCGACCAGCACACTGGCGATGGCGCTCATCGCGCACCTCCTGGAGCAGGCTGGCCTGGTCGAGCAGGTGGTCTACCCCCGCCAGGGTTGAGCAGTTGCTTGAGGACACCTGCGTCGTGCTTTCCCCTCGGAATCGACGGCATCTGTGGCAGCTTGGGCAGCTTGGGCAGCTTGTCCGACAGCGCCGCTTTGGGGGTCTGCCCCAGAGGCAGGCAGCAGCCTTCACGGGTCTCGCGACAATGGGTGTAGGACTGCTCGTCCACGCTACCGAGCGCATTCTGCACGGCCAGGTGGACGCGCTTGGTTTCACAACGTTGCAGGGAGACCCGGTAGTCCGCCTCGGTGGTGAAATCCTTCGGTGGTTCTTCGCCCTCCAGGTGCCACCGATAACGGTAGCCATGGCCTGGCGTGGCGGTGAGCGACAGCGTGCCGGTCTTGCGTAGCGCGCTGTCGTCCACGGCTGCGTCGGCATGGGGGGACAGCATGAACCAGCCAATGGCGGCGGTGCCGAGCACCATGCCCGCCGCATAGACTTGCACCCGGCCAGTCTGGAGCGCCCGGAGCAAGGTGCCGCAGAGCGCCGTGACCAGGGCAGTGAGCTTGGCGACGATGCCGTCGATCACCAGGCGGTCAACCTGCGCGGCCGTCTCCCCCAGGGCGTCCAACATGCCGATGACGGTGACCTGATAGAGCTCGTCGATGCGCCACTTGTCATAGACGATTCGGTGAAGGCGCGGCCAAGCGGCCACGAAGCTCGCGGCGGGTTGTCCGCGCTTCTTCACGTAGACCAAATAGGAGGCGCCGCTGCCCACGACGAAAGCCGAGATGCCCACCATCAGCAGGGGCCAGAGCGCTCCGGCAGCTCCTTCGCTGGTTCCGATACTCACCGAAGCGGTCCGGAACACAGGCTCCCAGAAGTGCTCGAGCGGGGCGATGTGAATCGGCTCGGCGTAGAGCAGGCCAGCGACCACAGCCAGGCCGGCGAGCACGGCAAGGGGCAAGGTCATCGTCCACGGGGACTCGTGGGGCACTGGGCCTTTCATGGCCTTGGCGGCGGCGCCGTGGTCATGGTGACCGTGACCGCGGTCCTTCCATCGCTTGACGATCTTCCAACCGCGGAAGTCGCCCCAGAAGGTCATGAAGTAGGCCCGAAACATGTAGAAGGCGGTGCCTACTGCCGCAACGATGCCGATGGCATAGATGAGCTGGCCCCACCATTCTGGCGGCATCCAGGCCTGGGCGTTGGGTGCGATGACGTGGCTGGTAGCCGCCTTGTAGAGGATCTCGTCCTTAGACCAGAAGCCGGATAGGGGAGGGCAGCCGGCGATGGCCAGGCAAGACAGCAAGAAGGTGACATGGGTGATGGGCATGTACTTGCGGAGCCCGCCCATGAAACGCATGTCTTGAGAGCGGTCGTCATCGTGGACCCGGACGTGCATCGCGTGGATGACCGAGCCGGCGCAGAGGAAGAGGCAGCCCTTGAAGAAGGCGTGGGTGATCACGTGGAAGAACCCGGCTGCGAAGGCGCCGACGCCGACTCCCATGAACATGAAGCCCAGCTGGCTCACGGTAGAATAGGCCAAGACCTTCTTCAGGTCGTTCTGTGCAAAGGCGATGGTGGCAGCTAGCAGGGCCGTCACCGCGCCGGTGATGGCCACGATCGCCATCGCTGCTGGCGACAGGGCGAAGATGAAGGAGGTGCGGGCTACCAGATAGACGCCGGCGGTGACCATGGTGGCCGCGTGGATGAGCGCTGACACGGGGGTGGGTCCGGCCATCGCGTCAGGCAGCCAGACGAAGAGTGGAACCTGGGCGCTCTTGCCGACGCAGCCGAGGAACAGCGCGAGGGCCACCATCGTGGCGACCTGCATCTGGATAGGCTTGTCCGGGGTGAGCCACTCGGCGAGGAAGCTTGGCAGTGCGGAGGCCTGCAGGTTGCCCAGCGGCCACACGGTGCGGGTTTCTTGGAGGCCGCCTGCGCCCGCCTCGAGTCCGGACCAGCTGAGGGTGCCGGCGTAGTAGACGAGCATCGCCATGGCGATGAGCAAGCCGAAGTCACCGATGCGATTGGTGATGAAGGCCTTCTTGCCAGCGCTCGCTTTGGTCTCGTCTTCGAACCAGAAGCCAATCAGGAGGTAGCTGCAGAGGCCTACACCCTCCCAGCCGACGAAGAGCACGGCCAGGTTGTCCCCTAGGATCAGAACCATCATCGAGAAGATGAACAGGTTCATGTAGGCGAAGAACCGATGGTAGCCAGGGTCCTTGTCCATGTACCCGGTGGAATACAAATGGATCAGGAAACCGACGCCGGTGACCACTAACGCCATGGTGGCGCTCAGGGCGTCCACGCTGAAGGCGACATCGAGGCTGACCGTACTCCCGTTGCGGCCGTTGACGGTGAACCACTCCCAGGCCGTCCAGGTCAGTCGGGCACCAGGTCCCTCGGCGGGCACCGGCTCGCCTGCGAGGGCGGCGAAGACGACCAGGCTGAGCAGGAAGGCGCCGCCGACGCTGGCCAGGGCCATCAAGCGCACGCCTTCTTTGCCGAGCCGCTTGCCGAAGACACCGTTGACGAAGGCTCCGATGAGCGGCAAGACGAGCACCAGCGCGAGCAGGGCGAAGTCGTCCGCCGGAAACTGCTGTCTGAGGATAGACATCATGGCGCGCTAGTTTCTCAGGGTGTTGGCTTCATCCGACCGGACCGAGCCCCGGAGCCGGAAGAAGGCGAGGACGATGGCGAGCCCCACCGCAGCTTCGGCGGCGGCGATGGCAATGACGAAGAAGGCCAGGATCTGGCCGTTCTGGTCGCCCCCATGCATGCGGTTGAAGGCGACGAGGGTCAGGTTCACCGAGTTGAGCATCAGCTCGATGCTCATCAGGATGACCAACAGGTTGCGTCGCAGCAAAAAGCCCACTGCGCCTGTGGCAAAGAGCGCTGCCGCCAGCATCAGGAAGTAGGGGATCGGCACGGCGCTCATGACGTCGGCTCCTTTCCAGCCCCTGGATCAGGGTCGAGCTGGCCCGTCGGGTCGGGGTGCTTGCCCCGCGCCACCGCCAGGGCGCCAACCACTGCGACCAAGAGCAATGCGCCGGTGAGCTCAAAGGGAATGAGCTTGGTGGTGAAGATCTCATGGCCGACGCTCTCGATAGTGCCGAAGCCCTCGCCGAGCACCGGCAAGGTCTCGGAGGTGTCGATGGCAGCCCTGACGACCAGCACGAAGGCCGCGATCGCGCTCGCGAGA
>JAUVCD010000074.1 GCA_030590865.1 Myxococcales bacterium
CCAGCTGCTGGTGCCCATCGAGCCGATGGGACAGCAGAACCGGGGCGTCAAGGTCGTGGGCATCCTGGTGCTGGTGCTCGGGATGATCGCCGCGACCATCATCCTCGCCCTAGGCAAGGATCCGCCTACGCTTCAGGAAGCCCAGCGCTACGGCGCCGTGGCAGCCGAGCTCGCCAAGACCGAGCCACCCAAGGCCTCGGGGTTCCACTTCGTGGCTAGGCACCCATGGCTTCCCTTGGTGCGCGAAGCCCAGGCACTCATCGCGCAGGGCGAGCACGACCGAGCGCTGTCGATTCTGCGGCGGGTCTACGAACAGCACCGCCACGGCATGGTCCACAACCTGATGGAACAGGTACAGGTCGCTCTGCAAGCCCGTGCGAGCGAGGCCCCCTGCCAGGTCACTGGCTTGGCGCGACCGCGGCGCTACGACTTGTTGAGTCAAGATCGTAAGCCCAAGGACGCCACAGCGCCCTTCATCGTACGAGGTCTGCGCGGCGCACTGGTAACCTGGACCGACGGAAGAGACGGTCAGCGGCGCGCTTATGCGGCCCCACTCGACGATGCGCTGCGCAACCGCGGTATTCCGGTCGACATCACCCCGGAAGGCACCAAGGTCTTCACCCCCACACTACTGCCGGCGGCCCAGCGCTTCATGGCGACCTACTGGGATATGTCAGGTGGCGCCCCAGGCGTCTACCTACGCTGGCTCGGCCCGGATGCGGTGATCGCAACACCACCGATCGCTGCGACAGAGAAGAAGGCAGGCGCCTATTTCGCGAGTGCGGCACGATACGGCGAGGGCTTCGTCGTCGCCTGGGCCGACCGGATCGAAGCCGATAGCGTCGATCTGTTCTATCGCTTGTTCGACAAAGACGGGACGGCCGTCGACGACGCGGTGCGAGTGACCGACTATCTCAACCAGGGATCGGCGACGGCCCGGGTGCGGGAAGTCAAAGTGGCGGCGGCAGGCAACAAGCTCTATTTCGCCTACGGCTTCGTGCGCGGGGCCCTTCAGCAGGTCCGTTTCTTGTCGGTTCCTGCCAACACAAAGGCCCCTGGCCTAGCGCTCGTCAAAAAGGGAGAGCAGCGGAAGAAACGACTGCTAGGTGACGAGATCGCCCTCACCCCGCGCACCCAACGAGGGACCAAACCCTCTCTCGCCTGCAGCAAGGAAGGATGCTTCGTCGCCTGGCACATGGCGCTCAGAGGGGGCGCCTCGGTGGCGCTGATCGATGCCGCGACCGGCAAGCGGCGGTGGCACAAGCGCTTCACCGCCAAGGGCAAGTACCCGGCCGTGACGATTTCGCCAGGTGGTGACGCACGGCTGGTATGGGTCGAGAGCGGTCGCATCACCACGGCCACGCTGGGACCTGAGGGCGTCGGCCCGAGCAGCAAGGTGGCGCGAGTGGCCGGCCAACATCCTCCGCCAGCGATCGCGCCTGGCGGCAAGAGCGGCGAGTGGTACGTGAGCTGGTTAGACTACGAGTCCGGCCACCGGGAGCCCTACACTTTGCGAATGCAGTGCCAATAGGAATGGGTGTCGATGCTCGCAATTCCCCCTAGAGCCGAGGTCCGTGCCAAACCACTCGAAACCGAGCGACTCGCCCTAGTGCCCATCGACGGCGCCGACGCAGACGAGCTCTGGCGGGTGGTCGACGGCTCTCGTGAGTGGCTCCAGCGGTGGCTTCCTTGGGTCCCGTTTCAACAGAATGGCGAATCGTCCACCCACTTCACCGAGGCCTCGGCTGCGGATTGGGACGCCGGCCGAGCGTTGCGCTTCGGCATCCGCTCGCGCCAGGGGGGCGCGCTGCTCGGCGTCGTCGGCCTCGAGGCCTGCGTCGAGATGCATCGCAACTGCGATCTCGGCTACTGGCTCCGGCGAGACGCCGCCGCTCAGGGCTTCATGACCGAGGCGGCCACCCGGTGCGTCGACTTCGGCTTTCGCACCCTCGGCGTGCACCGCATGCGAGTAGCTGCCGCCACCGACAACCACCCCTCACTACGGGTCATCGGGCGGCTCGGCGCTCGCTTCGAAGGGATCGCTCGGCACGCCGAATGGTGTGATGGGCGCTGGCTCGACCACGCCATCTTCTCCATGCTCGACTCCGAGTGGCAGCCTCAGCAATAGGCTGGTCCGGGGGGACGCCATGACGGGTCAGATGCCATCGCCCACCGAAGAGCTGCTGGCACCGGCCCCTAGAGCGGGTCGTTGGCCCTTGCTCCCGGTGGCTCCGCTCATCGTGGTGGTCATCGGAATCGCCACGGCGGTGACTATCGCTACCGTCGGGGCCCGGCAGCTGCAGCAGACCAGTGACGAGGAGGCAGCGCTCCGTAGCAAGTCCGTGGCCGCAACCCTGGCGGCGCGAATTCGCTTCTCTCCTGTAGAGCAGCGGGCGGCCCTGCTGGCCAGTGCCAATCGCCGCACCGGCACGTCGGTCCTGCTGGTGGAACAAGGGGGCGCCGTCTTGGTGGATCAACGCCTGGCAGGACTCTCACACAGCGAGGTGATGAGACTGCTCAGCAAGGCAGAGGGCACCACCGAGGTTTCGGGACTGCGCGTGCGTTTCGCTGCCAGCTCAGTGAGCCCGCCAATGGAGCATCTGTCGGTGATGGCCTTCGTCACCGCGCCCTCACCCGCCACCGGCACCATCGGACTGAGCAACGCCGTCGCGGTGCTGACTCTCCTGCTGTTGGGCGTCGCCGTGGCTGTCTCCCTGATGATCATGCGGGCGGCGCGAGACGACGTAACCTACGTGCGCCAGCGTATCGCCGACATGGCCCGGGGCAACCGCGATGGTAGCACCGGCGTCGCCACCGGGGGCGTCCCCTTGCGCTCCCTCGACCAGGTGGGTCTGCTCACTGCCGCGCTGAACGGGCTCATCACTCGATTCGCAGAGGCAGAGCAAGGCTACGTGGAGGATCTTCAGCAGGCCGCCGAGCTCGACAACGAGCGGTCCCTGTTTCTCGCCGGTCTGAGCCACGAGCTGCGCACGCCGCTCAACGCCATTCTCGGCTTCACCCATCTGTTGGAAAGCGAAGACGACGGCCCGCTCAGCACGGATGCCAAAGAAGCGCTAGGAATGATCCGCACCAGCGGCGAGCACCTCAAATCACTGATCGACGACATTCTCGATCTGTCGGCGATGGAGACCGGTCAGCTCAGACTCACGCGGCAAGTGGTCAACGTGCACGCGCTGGCCGAAGAGAGCGTGCGCCAAGGACGGGCCACGGTCATGGACCGACCGGTCAGGCTCGAGGTCGATGGCGTGCGCAATGCCTTCGCCTGGGCTGATCCTCAGCGACTGCGGCAGGTGTTGGGCAATTTGGTGTCCAATGCGCTGAAAGCGACGACCGAAGGGGTCGTGCGCCTCACCGTAGACACTGGCAACACCATGGTGATCGTCCGGGTGGCTGACTCGGGACGGGGCATCGCCCCCGAAGTGTTGCAGGCCATCTTCGAGCCCTACAAGCAAGCTGGAGACGCGGCAGCACGAAGCAAGGGTGCCGGGCTGGGACTAGCGATCACTCACCAGCTCGTGCTGCTCCACGGGGGCACCGTCGATGCGCAAAGCGAGCCCGGCCGGGGCTCGGTCTTCACCGTCACCTTCCCCGACGAGTCGCACTCGGCCAGGGTGCCTCGGGACAGCCTGGTGCCCTGGTCCTCCACCACCCATTCGGTGACCACCGAACCGTTCATCGACGACGAGCCGACTCGCCGACTCCGGCGACGGGGGAGCAAGCCATGACCGGCCCGGCTCAACGGGACGCACCGTCCCTCGATACGACCGGCGCCGTAGTGGCAGGCCTATTCATTCGGCGGGTGCTCTTCGTGCAGGCCTTCGTTGGCGTCATCGCCTTCTTCATCGTCAACCTGCTGGCACCTTGGTCGCTGATGCTCGAATCGCAGCGCCTGTCCCAACTGTGGCTCACCGGCCTCGAGGTCGGTGTCCTGGCCGTGGCGGGAACCGCCGTACTGTCACTGCCGCGCCTGCGTGCAAGTCGCGCCGTCTTTCGACGGCTGGCCTTCGAACCCGAGCAGGTCACGCCAGAAAACATCGGCACGCTGGTCAAGCTACCCATCGCGCTGACCTGGCGCTTCGTCATCGTCGGCATGCTGGCGGCCATGCTGATGCTCGTGCCCGACGTGCGTCCCCGTGATCTGGGCGAGTCACGGGCGATCAGCCTGGCCCTGCTCACCGGCACCATCGTCGTAGCCTCGGCGGTCGTTCAATACGTCGCCATCCGCAACGCCACGCTGCGGGTCATCGAGCTCAGCCCCATTGCCCCCTTCACCACCTGGCTCGAGCAGGAGTCGTTGCGCCTCGCACCACAACGGCTGATGACCCGCCGCATCCTGCTCGCGGTGGTGGCGCCCGTCGCGCTGGTAGGCGTCGGCACGGTGCTCGTCTCTCATGCCCATCTGCGCGCCTTCGTCGAGCGGAGCCGGACGACGACCGCTGTTCAGCTAGCCCAGACGGCGCTCGATCCGGTCGCCGGGGCGGTCAGCGAGGAGGGCCGTGATGATGCGATGGCCGCCGCTGCAGCCCACGGCTTCTTCGTCCAGTACCACCGAGGAACCAAGCTGAGCAAAGACCATCAAGCCTTGGTCGAGCGGACCGCCAGCGGTCAGCTGCTGACCCAGACCGCCATCGAGGACGGTCGCGCCGCCGTGCGCTACACCGCCATGCTGTCGCCGGCGGTCGTGACCACGAGCGTGTGGCTCACCCTCTTAGCCGTGCTGCTGGCCGCGGCGCTCGCCCTCGCCTTCGGACGCGCCTTGACTCGCGATCTGGTGCTGGCCACCGGGCAGGTGTCATCGCTCGGCACCGAGCGGGTGCTGCGAGGAGACGCACGAGTTGCAGGCCGCGCGCGGTTCTCGTTGGTGGCGCAAGTCGGCCGCAGTGTCGAGGCATTGAGCGAGCGGTTCCGGGTCTTCGCTGCCGCCCAGGAGCGCGCCCTGGTCGCCAAGGTCGCAGCGCAACGGATCAAGCAGCTGCTCTTCGCCAGTGTCAGCCACGACCTCAAGAGCCCGCTCAACGCGGTGCTGGGATTCGCCGACTTGGTCCGGGAGGAGCCGCTCACTCAGGCGCAAACCGAGAGCCTCGACATGGTGTCGGGACGAGGACGAGAGCTGCTCGTGCTGATTGAGACCATCCTCGACGCCGCCCGGGTCGAGGCAGGACAGCTGCGGCTGGCGCCCCAAGCCTTGGCGCCTGACACGCTGATTCGCGACGCCTTGGCCAAGGCTCGAGATCTGTCGGGAAACCAGAACGCAGACATCGTCGTCGAGCTCGCCCCTGGCATGCCACCGCTGCTCGTCGATCCAGCCCACGCGCCCCGCGCATTGGCCGTCTTGATCACCCATGCGCTGCAAACGGCCACCGAGTCCTCGCCACGAGCCGTTCGCCTCCGCGGCACGCTGCCGGCGGTGGGACGAGACCAACAACCTGCCCCTGCGATGGCGCGCTTCCACATTGGCTTCGTCGCCTCGGCCAATCGCCCGAGCCTGCTCGAGGCCCAGCTCGAGGGAAAGCTCCCCAGCTCGACGGACCGTGGGATGGTGCTTCGCCTGAGCCTTGCGCGAGCCATCATCGAGCTCCACGGCGGACGCATCGAGGTGGGACGAGGGCCCCACGGCGCCGCGGTGGTGACCTGTTGGTTGCCGGTGATCACAACCAATCCGCTGCCAGCCTAGCCAGCGGCTTCCCTGCAACCGCTAACCCGTGCCGGCCGAGCGCCTTGTTTGTGGCTTGCACCCGCCAAGTGGTATTCCATGCTCAGCGCTATGTCCGACCGCCTGGTTTCGTCCACTGCTTCCCCTGACGACGATCGCTTCGATCGTTTGTTTCGTCCCCGCAGCTTCGATGAGTACATCGGCCAGGCCAAGCACGTCGACAACCTGCGAGTCTTCGTCGAAGCGGCACGCCGTCGCGGCGAGCCACTGGACCACATGCTGCTGTGCGGCCCGCCGGGGCTCGGCAAGACGACCCTAGCCCATATTCTCGCCAAGGAGATGGGCGTCACCTTGCACGGCAGCAGCGGGCCGGCCATCGAGCACAAAGGTGCCCTGGCAGGCCTCTTGACCAAGCTCGAGCCAGGCGATGTTCTCTTCATCGACGAGATCCATCGGTTGAATGTGACGGTCGAGGAGAGCCTCTATCCAGCCATCGAGTCGTTCGAGATCGATCTGATGACCGGTGAAGGGCCCTATGCCACCACCATCCAACTTGCGCTCAAGCCGTTCTGCTTGATTGGTGCCACGACGCGCACCGGCCTGCTGACCGCACCGCTGCTGTCCCGCTTTGGCTACGTGATGCGCCTGGACTTCTATCCCACCGATGATCTGATCCAGATCGTCGAGCGCAGCGCGCGACTGCTCGAGATACCCATCGACCGCGAGGGCGCCACCGAGGTGGCCATCCGCTCCCGCGGGACTCCGCGAATCGCCAACCGACTGCTGCGCCGGGTGCGAGACTTCGCCGAGGTGCTGGGTAGCGGTAAAATCGACGCCGAAATCGCCAAGACCACAGCCGAGCGCCTCGACATCGACGATGAGGGGCTCGACTCGATGGATCGGCGGCTGCTGTCGGTCATCATCGAACATTACGACGGTGGCCCGGTCGGGATCGACGCGCTGGCGGCAGCGCTGAGTGAGCCCCGGGACACCCTCGAAGACGTCTACGAGCCCTTTCTACTGCAGCAAGGTCTGTTGGGACGGACCTCGCGGGGACGGATCGCGACTCGCAAGGCGTTCCACCATCTCGGCAAGCCAGCGCCCCAGCCAGACGACGGCGGGGACCAGGGCGACCTTTTCGACGAGTAGGCCCCACCGTGGCGACCGAAGAGATCATCGCTGTCATCGACGAGGACCTGGCCCGCCGGGTCACGGTGGTGGAAGCCATTTCTGACCATGGCTTCCACGCCTTCGGCGTCAGCGAAATGGACCGGCTCCACAGCGAGCAACGAGTCCCGACCTTGATGGTGCTGCGGGCGCTGGACCGATCTCACCTGGAGGAGTCGGTCTCGGCCATGGTAGCCACCGGCCACCTGGGCGCAGTGCCATTGATCGTTGTGGGCTCCTTCGAGAGCGACCTCCGAGCCGTCGACGCCTTCGCCGCCGGGGCGGTCGACTACGTCGATGAGGACGTCGAGCTCGGCGAGCTCTGCTCCCGCATCGAAGCGCGCCAGCACGACCATCGTACGGTGACGACCCTGGTCCGCGACCGCCGCAATGCGGAGATGCTGCTCGAGCTCACCCACGCCCTGTCGTCGACCGTCGAGCTCCACGACGTGCTCTACACTGTCGTCAAGCGAGTCGCTGAGGTCATCGAGGTCGCCCGGGTCAGCATCGTGCTGTGTGGCGAAGACGACCGGGGCTATGTCATCGCCGCCAGCGATGACGAGACGCTCCGGGATCTACCCGTCAAGCTGAGCAACTATCCCGAGATTGGTGAGGTCTTGCGAACTGGCGAGCCGATCCTCATCGAGGACGCCAAAGCTCATCCGCTGTTCGATCTGCCCCAAGTAGCCCTACCGGCCCGCTACCAGTCGCTGACCCTGTTTCCCATCCAGCTCGAGGACGAGCCGCTGGGCGTGCTGTTCCTTCGGTTCGAAGAGACCCGCAAGCTGCGCGAAGAGGACGAGTTTGCCCTGGTGACCATCGCCAATGCCACCGGCATCGCGCTTCGGAACGCCAACCTGGTCAAATCGCTGCGAGCCCAGTCGTCCCGCAGCTGGTTCGCCCACGCCGAAGCGGAAAAACAGCTTCAGGCCCTCCGAAGATTCGCTGACTACTTCGATTCGAGCGCCGACGGGATCATCGTGATGACCGTAGAAGGCAACGTCCTGTTCTGTAATCCGTCAGCGTGCCAGATCTGCGGACAAAATGAGGAGAGCCTGCGGGACAGAGACTTCGCCACGCTCCTGTCCCCAGACGGCCAGACCCGCTTCAAGCGAGTACGCCAATCGCTGGCCAAGACCGACTACCCCAGGAACGTGGACCTGCCGCTTCGCACCCCTCAGGGTGAGCGCCGAATCCTCAGCGTCAGCTTCAGCTCGGTCAGGCAGGAGCACGACAGCGTCATGGTCAGCCTGCGAGACGTGACCGAGGCACGCACTCTGGCCCGCGAGCTGACCAAGACCAAGGAGTTCCTACAACGGGTGATCGATAGCTCGGTCGACGCCATCGTCTCGGCAGACCTGAAGGGCCGAGTCCTGCTGTTCAACCCCGCCGCGGAGCGCACCTATGGCTACCAGGCGACCGACGTGGTGGGCAAGATGAACGTGCGGGATCTCTACCCAGACCGCACAGCCGCGACGATCATGAACGCCATCCGATCAGACGACTTTGGTGGGTCAGGGGTCGTCCAGGGCTTCGACACCGAGCTACTGGGCAAGAACGGCACGACGATTCCGGTGAGGCTGTCAGCCTCCCTCATTCGCCACCGCGGACGACCGATCGGCTCGGTAGGGGTGTTCAAAGACTTGCGCGCCGAACAGACCATCGCGAAGCGCCTGGCCGCAACGGAGAGGGATCTCGAGGTTCAGGAGAAGAAGGCCTTCGTCGCCGAGCTCGCCGGTGCCGCAGCCCACGAGCTGAACCAACCGCTCACCGCAGTGATGGGCTATGCTGACATGATCGCGCGCAGCATCGAGGGCGACTCGCGGCTCAAACGAGCAACCGATCGCATCGTGGCCGAAACGGAGCGAATGGCCGAAATCGTGCGCAAAATTGGCAAGCTCACTCGCTACGAATCCAAAGCTTACGTGGGGGAAACCAAGATCATCGACATCGAACGTTCGGTGGACAGCGAGCCACCAGTCACGGGACGCTAATTCATGGGCGCGGAGAAGCACCAAGGTGGGGGCCAGAACCAGACCAAGCCACCACCATCGGGAACGGCGCCACTGTTCAAGTCAGGCCCGGCGCCGGCCGGCCTGCCGGCTTGTATCGGCAGGCTGCTGACCATCGCCCACGCCGTCCCGTGGGGCGCCGATCTACGGGAGACCCTCGAGCGGCTGCTCGACGTCCTGGTCGAGCTCGAGCCACGGGCCGCAGTCGGGATCTGGCTCGGCAAGACCGCCCAGAACCGCGAGCTGGTGTGTGTGGTGTCCAGCACCAGCACCGAGCACAGCACCGCCCCCGGACTCACCGACGGGCGCCTGTTCCCCCAGCTCTCGGAAGAACAGGTGATCCCGCTGGGCGGGCAGCTCGACGGAACGCTGCATTTCGGCGCGGCATCATTCGAGGCCGGACCATTGTCCGCTGGCGGTCCCACCGCCGATCTGGACACGCTGCTCGAGGCCATCGCTGGGGTGGTCACCATGGTGGTACGCACCCTCACCGCCGAGACTAGCTTGGCCACCAGCGTGGCCTCCCAACAGCAGCTGCAAAAGCTGGCCACCATCGGCCGATCGACCGCCGGTATCGTCCACGAACTGAACAATCCGCTCACCGCGATCGTCGCCTATTCCGATTTGCTCACCAAGCAGCTCAGCGAGAACGAGCAGCAGACCACCAACGTCGACCGGTTGCGCCGGATCAGCGAAGCGGCCACTCGGGCCCAGCTGTTCTGCCGCGAGCTGACCGACTACTCGCGCCCTAGCAGCCGGTTGCAGGCACCTGTCGATCTGCACGCCATCCTCGATCGGGCACTGAGCTTCTGCATGCACGACCTGCGGGATGCCGAAATCACCGTCGAACGCTGCTATGGCGATCTGCCCATGGTGCTGGGACTGGACACCCAGCTCATCCAGCTCTTCGTCAACCTGATCACCAACGCCGGCGACGCGATGGGCAAGCGCGGCGGGACGCTGGAGATCGAGACCGAGGTTGCGGGGGATCAAGTGGTGATCGCCGTTGCCGACCAGGGACCTGGTATCAAACATAGAGACCTGCCCCACCTCTTCGACTCCTACTTCACGACCAAACCCAAGGGCCGCGGTGTCGGCCTGGGTCTCGACATCGCCAAGCAGATTGTCACCGACCATGGCGGGGCGATCCGCGCCGAAATGCGCGAGCCCTCAGGGGCGGTGTTCTACGTCGAGCTGCCGGTTGAAGTGGACGACTAAGAACTGGGACTAGCGCACCGAACAGTCACCGTAGTCGGCGGGGTCTGACTGGTTGACAGACGCCACTCGGCCGAACTACCAATGACTTGGTGCGCCCGAAGCTCGGTTGAACGATCGGGACGGGCACAGCAGCTCATAGGGGTCTCCAACGTCCGCGCCGCTCGGCGCGGGCCCTGACCGACACTTGCAACCCGGGGGGGGTAGAGAGAAAACCACGGATGCCACAGCGAGTAGCGAACCGCCTGAGCGCAAAGCGAGTGCAAACCGTCACCGAGCGAAGGAAGGGTCCGCTGCTGGCAGCCGCGGCGCTGACTGGGTTGGTCGTAGCGGCGAGCTGCGCGCCAGGCACCGATGAGGCCGCTGAGGCAACTGGCGTAGCTGCGTCCGAGCAGACTGAGGTCTCGACGGTGGCGGCACGCCGGCAGGCCCAACCAGACACGGTGTCTCGCTACGTGGTGCTAGACGGTCCGGGAGCCATCGCCGCGGTGCCCCAAGGGCTCGATCCGACCTCGACGGCGGGCAGCAAGCTGGTGATGGCACGGGCCGCCGAGCTGGGCGCCCGACACGAGGCGCTGACTGGGCGGCTCGAGGCGCTGGGCGCCCATATCGTGGCCGACTTGGTGTTGGTGGCCAACCTGGTGCAGATCCGTGTGGGGCGAAGCGAGCTTGGCTCGATCGCGGCGCTGCCCGGTGTGGCGCGGCTCGAAACGCCTACCTTGGTGCGCCCCACCCGGCAGGACTCGGTACCCCTCATCGGCGCCCCAGCGCTCTGGGAAAACAGCACACCGCTGACGGGTCTCGGGATGCGCATCGGCATCATCGACACGGGCATCGACTACTTCCACGCCGACTTTGGTGGCGCGGGGGATCCCAATGCCTATGGCGCCGATGATCACACCATCATCGAGGGCACGTCCTTTCCCACCGCCAAGGTGGCCGGAGGCATCGACCTCGCAGGCGACGGCTACGACTCCAGTGGTTTGAACGGCAGCACCACGCCCACCCCAGACGATGATCCCATCGACTGTCAAGGCCACGGCACCCACGTGGCCGGCATTGCCGGGGGCACCGGCGTGCTCACGAGCGGGACGAGCTATGCCGGCCCGTTCAATGCCTCCCTCGATCCGAACAACTTCAACCTGACGCCAGGGGTGGCCCCTGAAGCCTCGCTCTACGCCATCAAGATCTTTGGCTGCGAGGGCTCCACCGATCTGCTGCTCGCGGCCCTGGAGTGGGCCACCGATCCGGACGGCGACACCAACCCGGCCGATCGGCTCGACGTGGTCAACGCCTCGCTGGGCAGTGACTTCGACAACGGCGCCTCGACGGCGGAGCGCGATGCCATCACCGCCCTCACCAGCGCCGGCTCCCTCTTCGTGGCCAGCGCGGGGAATGGGGCGGGTGAGGACCGCACCTATTTCACGGCGGGCTTCCCTGCCTCGGCGCCAGCGGCTCTGTCCGTCGGCGCGAGCCTCAAGCAGCCGGTGTCCATGTCCTTCCTCACCCTCGAGGTGACCTCGCCGAGCGCCGTGGGCGGCCTCTATCCGGTGGGCCAGGGCGCCGTTGGCCCCAACATCGGTGATCTCGGAACGGTCACCGCCACCATCGAGCTGGCCGAGCCCGAGCTCGGCTGCGATCCGTTGAGCAATCCCACCGTCGTGGCCGGCAAGATTGCGTTGGTCAAACGAGGCACCTGCACGTTCGTCACCAAGGCGGGACATGCCGCCGACGCCGGAGCCATCGGCATGATCTTCGTGAACAACACCTACGGCGACTTCCCGATGAACGCCTTTTCCGCTACCAACGACCCACCAGACATCCCCATGTGGTCGCTGCGCCGGGCTGACGGCGAGAAGCTCTGGGCTGCAGCCCCGCTCAGCGCGACCATGACCGATGGGGTGACCATGGAAGTCAGCTTTGGCCCCGACTTCCCCGCCCTGTTTAGCGCCCGGGGACCGACGGTCGAGCAGCGGCTGCTGAAGCCCGATCTGATGGCTCCAGGGGTGAACATCTTCTCGGCGCTGCACGGATCCGGCGTCGACGGCGCCGCCATGAGCGGCACGTCGATGGCTTGCCCCACCGCTGCAGGCGCCGCGGCCTTGTTGCGCCAAGGCTTGCCGGCCCTGGGACCGCTGGAGATCAAGCAGCGGATGGTCAGCACCGGCCAGCCAGTGCTCAACAGCTACGAAGAGGCCTTCCCGGCCAGCATCGCCGGCGCCGGGCGGCTCCAGATCGACGCAGCGCTCACCGCCACCATCACCGCCACGGTGGACGGATTGGTCGGTGAAGCGGGCGTCTCCTTTGGTTCGATCCGAACCGCGACGGCGGTGACCGAGTCGCGAACCGTCATCGTGAGCAACAGCGACAGCGCAGCGGCCAGCCTCGATCTCGCCCTCGATCCAGCCCTGCAATGGCCGGGAACGGTAGTGGAGCTCAGCCCCACGTCGATCACCGTGCCGGCAGGAGGCACCGAGACCTTCACCATCAGCCTGTCGGTCGATCCGACCCAGCTTCCGCCGTCGCCAGCCTACGAGGGCTTCACCGGGGTGATATCGCAGGCGACTGACAGCGGCGACGCGGAGCTGCCGAGCCTCTTCATCACTGAGGCTTCGGGAACCGTCACCCTGACCCACCAAGGGGACAGTGTGGTCGCCGCCCGGGTGGCCTATCACGGAGTCGTGCAGGCTGCCGCCGAGCGCAGCGCTGACGGGGTAACCGGTTGCTACGCCAACGCTGGCCCCGGGATCGCGACGCTGGCCCTGCAAGGCGCTGCGGCGCCTCACGGCAATGCGACCAGCGTGCTCGAGCTCGGCACCGAGACCTCGAGCCACGCCGATCCCACCGGGCCGGATGCCCAGTGTGACCTGGTGGCGGTAGGCCACCTGTCCAATCCCGACTTGGAGCGGGTCTACTTCGGCATCGTCACGGCAGCGGACTGGACCACCCCGGCCCGAGGCTGGCGCTCCGAGGTGGGGATCGAGGTGGACACCGACGGCGACGAGGTGGCTGACTACCTGGTGCTGGCCGAGTCCTTCTTCCAGGTAAACTCCGGCGAGCCGATTACGCGGAACTTCCCATCCCCGTTGGCTCGCACCGTGCGACTCTCCAGCGGCCTCAAGGACGCCGACTTCCTGCCCCTCAACGCCGCCCTCCCGGCCTACCCGAGTGGGGTGTTCTTCGCCTCGGACGAGCCGGAAACCTGGGAAACCCACGTCAACTTCAACCGGGTGCTCGTCTTCCCGGTGGCCCTCGCCTCGCTCCATCTCGACCCAGGCGCGGCCACCTTTGCCTATCGGGGCGTCAGCCGGGTCAGCCGCTTGCCGTTGGTGCTTGGCCTGCCGATGAAGGAGCCCCTGGACACCACCGATTGGGTCTCGGTCGACGCCGATAACCCGAAGCTCACGCTGCCTGACAGCCACTACGGCAGTCCGCTCTATCCGGAAGACGACACCCTCGAGCTGGCCGTTCCCGCTGGCCTGGCCGAGCCGCCGACGCTGCTAGTGCTGCACCATTCCAACGCCACTGACCCGCACTACGAGACAGTGGAGATTCCGACTCTGGAAGGCAGCGATCTCAGCGTCACCGGCGGCCCAGGTGGCGAGACCAACGTCGGCGAAACGGTGGTGGCCAGCTTCCAGGTTCAGAACTCGGCTGATACCGATCGCGCCGACGTCGTGGTGACTATCGTGGCGACCGGCGGCACCATCACGGCCATCGATTCGTCAGCGGGCACTTGCGACACCGACAGCTGTGATCTCGGAGCCCTCGCCGCGGGCGACTCAGCCACCGTCGACGTCACCGGCGAGCCGGACGCCGAGGGCAGCTTCGTGGTGACGGCCACCGTCGCCAGCGCCACCGGCTGCGAGACCGACACGGCCAACGACGAGGCGAGCGAGAGCTTCACGGTCGGGCCAGCGCCGGTCGGATCCACACCGCCACCTGAGGAAGACAGCGGGTGCGGGTGTCGGATGGCGCCAACTCGCGGCCTGGCAGGTTGGGGAGCCGCGGCGGCGCTGCTGGCCCTGGTGGCCACGCGACGCCGGCGGCGACCGTCACTGCGGCATAGCTGAGGCCTCGGGCATCGCTGAGCTTCGGTTAGCCGGTGGATTTGGGGACAGCCGCCTGCGGCGCCTGCCACCCAAGACCACCGGCCCGACGGCGGCGACGATGATTGATTTGAGGGGGAGAGAGGAGAGGGGGGACAGAAGTGGGCTAGTGAGGGGTCACTCATGAAGTTCTGTCCCTTTGCCGGACAGAAGTCGCGTAGTGATGCCTCACCACTGCACTTCTGTCCCCATATCGGACAGAAGTTCCTCGGTGACCTGTCACCCTCGGACTTCTGTCCCCACCGGCGCCCGGTGGGCCTGACTAGCCGCCGCACCGGTGACGAGCGGCACCATCTGTGACGAAGAGCGCTCTTCTTCGTCTTCCTCTTCTCAAGAAAACACGTCGCCGTCGCCGTCGTGTCCGCTGTGGGCAGGTGCAGAATCGGTGGGCAAGTCCCCGTGCAACGTCACCACGCTCGCCCCACCTTGTTGGACTTGTCCACGGATTCTGCAGCTGTCCCCAGCACCCACCCTACCCCGCCAAGAGGGCCTTCGCGTGGCTCACTCAGTAGCCCGGCGGAAGGATCACCGCATTCAGCGGTACGGTCGTGCCGGTGCAGCTTTGGGGGGTCTTGGGGTCAACCGATGGGCACCAGGCAATGGGACCGTTGAGATAGTCGAGGTACAGATCGTGGTAGCCCGGGAAGCCGGGGGCTGAGGTGGCCTCCGCGCCCACCGCACCCCACGAGTTCTTGATGCGGTAGAAGCGGACCTGGGTGGTCGGCTCGAGGAGCGCCGCGAGCTTGGCCTGGTCGTTTGGCTGGTTCGCATCAAGCGTGACACCCGCCTCGAGCAGACCGAACTCGAGGGTGACCGCTTCGTAGTCCTCGAGCACGGTGGTATGGGCGCCTTGCCTGCCCGAACCGACGGCCTCGAGAGTGGTCAGGTTGAATGAGCCGGGCAGCTCACCGGTGCCGCTGTCCATGGCGTTGAAGTCGACGTTCCAGACGATGATCACCGGCTGGGCATCATGCAGCGCCCGCTGCACTCGAATTTGATGATCCCGCTGTTGCTGAGCGAGATCGCTATCGGAGAGTGAGGACGGGTAGCCGGCCGAGCGCCACTCGGAGATGGCGGTGACCAAGTTGGTGTCCTTGACCGTCGCAACGTCCGGATCGCTGACCCGCTCGGTGTAGCGCACCGCGAACTGCTGCGGTGCGATGATGCCGGTCCCCTCGGTGCTCACGCCCTCCTCACCGAGCATGTTGTAACCATCAGGGCCGAAGACTTGGTCGAGCTGGACCCGCACGACGTCTGACAGACCCCAGACGTCGTCGAGCACGTCCCGGATGAGCGCAGCGTCGGCTCGGGCTGACGGATCGGCCAACCGCCCGCTGGTCAGCTCTTCGTTGATGCGACGCAGGGCCTCACTCTGCCGCTCAGAAACCTCGCCCGCAGCATCCTCGGGAACGAAGGCCGACTCGGCCATCAGCCCATAGGCGTGCACCAAGCCATGAGCCTCGGGCTGGCTGCCGCCAGGTGTCACCACCACATCAACCATGTACTCGTTGATCTGGTTGAACCAGTGCCAGTAGCTCCAGTAGGACTGAGAGGCGTCGAAAGCTTCCCCAGTGGCCGCCAGGTGCATCGACTCGAGCCAGGAGGCCTCGGCGTAGAGCCAACAGTTGCTGATGGACTGACCCTCGACGGGAGTGTGCGGCACGTCGGTGATGTCGCTCGAGCTGCTACCGGTCTCCATGGTGCAGCCGCCGAGCGCCGACGACAGGGCGAGCAGCGAGCCGAATAAGAGCGTGGTCGTCCCTTTGACTGGTCGTGCCATGGTTCTCTGAACCACGACCACTGCAGGAAGTATGCCCATGTAGGACAAGGTGGGATAGCCAAATTTCACACACTTGGGCCCCCGTTCCGCCGTCGATCCTGGGCCCCTTGGGATCCACTGGATAGGTGGCGAACCTGTCTTGTGGACGAGCAGACGACTCGTCTCTATCGCAGCCATCGATTCGTCTGCCTGCACCAACGGCGACCGAGCGCCGTGCCGTGAGGTTCGCTCCCCGTCGCGACTCAGGACACGATGGCTGGCGGCGGCATTGATTCCATGGTCAGCGCCCGCGCCAGGGTCGCGCCCACCACGTCGACCACCGCTTGGACCTCGCCGGGCGAGAAATCGAACCTCTTTCCAAGGGCGATCAGCGTGGCCGCTTCGCGCGGTGCCAGCACGGTGTCGGCAATGGCCACCAAGGCAGCGAAGCTCAGTGCCTCTTCCCGGGCCATGAAGTCCTCGAGCTCTGCGGCGACCGCGTCGAGGCGGGCCTCCAATCCCTGGTCGGCAAGTAGCTGGGCCATCTCATCGAAGAGCCCATCGAGGCGTTTGCGCTTCAAGACAGAGCGGGTCGTGTAGTCGATCAGGTCGCAGAGCGCCGTCCGTTCCTCCTCGGCGAGGCCATCAGCGGCTGCAACCAGATAAGAGGCCTCCAGCATGGCAGAGAAGTAGCGGGCAGCTTGGGCATCCTCGGAGCTGCGCTTCGCGAGCATCTCGGCACCACCGGCCAGCTTGTTGGCCGCGGGCAAGCGCCCCGAGAGCTTACGCGGGCCGACCGACGGGGCGGCGACATCGCCGGCTTGCTGCTCGATGGCGCGACGGACAGCCCGGGTCACCGCTTGGCGGCTCGTAGTGGGAAGGGTGGTGAGTTTCAAGAAGGCCATGTGACAATCACGCTAGCGTCGTCGGAGACGGAAATCGACCTGACGGCTCATCGTGCCGGAGCCTGGCGGACCTGCTCGATGTGGTAATAGCGCGGCACCCCACCGTCGACCCTGCGGAAGTGGAGCCGCAAACGTAGTCGTTGGCCCTTGGCCACCCCTCCAGGGAACGTCCGGCTCGGACTGTGAATGCCGAGGGCAACCTCACGACCCACCGCGAAAACGTCGGAGCCTTCGGGATCGGTCCGGTGAACGAGAAGGCGCAGGACGTAACGGGGATCCACAGCCACCGGTACGACCCCTGGGCCGGGACGGCCGATCTTGGCATTTTCGACGGTCGTCGCCTCGAGCTCGATGCTCCCCTCGTCGGCGAGAGCGGCAGCTGACCTCGTTGCGGATGCCGCTACGTCAGGCGGTGACGACGTCGAGGTGGTGGCGGATGGCAACGCAGTCGGTTGTGAGGCTGCCAATGGCCCAGCGGCGGACTGCGCTGGCGGCGAGTCAGTCGGAGCCACGCTCGGGGCTCGGTCGCACCCGCCCACCAGCAACGCCCACAGGAGCGCAGCCACCACGCGCCAAGCCATGTGCCTCGGTCCAGGTCGGTCCACGCTTCAGGTCTACAGGTTGCCGGCGCTCAGCTGCAAGTGACAGATGTGCATTGCAAGGTAAACACTGCCGCGATTCGGAGGTCGGTTGAGCTTCCTCCAAAGGAGGATCATGACCCTACCCATGGAGTCTCGCCTCGGGTTTGCAATGCCGGCGTGGGCCAGACATTGCCTCCTATTACCAGGCCCTCAATCCCCAAGCGCTAGTCGACGATTTCAATCAGATCGTGGCGAGCGTTCAGGGCTGCGTGTTCACCGTCGACGGACTGATCGATCCGGCCCTGGCCTGCCAGGGCTCGGTCTATCTCGATGGCGTCGAGCTGGGATGCAACGATCCCAACGGCTGGTCGCTCAAGAGCCCCACCCAAATCGAGCTGGTCGGCGCGGCCTGTGATGCCATCCAGCAAGGCAATCACTCGGTTGAGGGGACCTTCCCCTGTGGCGTAGTCAGCCCTTTGCCCAATTGATCTCACCGGCCGCCGCAAGTGGGAACCGTGCTGCTCGGCACGAACCGAAGTCACAGGGTAGAATGCGACCCAGGAGGCCGGTCCGAAGGGCATGGCGCGACGAGATGACGCAACTCGAGTAGACGGGCACTCGGACCTCGAGCGCACCGTGCCGCGCCAGCGGCGGTCGGACACTGAGACCAAGGCGGAGCCCCAGGCCGCTGCCGCTCAGGACGATGAGTCGCAAACCGTAACTCAGGTCGCTCGCCGGCGCCGGCTAGCGCCGGAGACCGCAGCTGCGTCGGCACCGGCCTCGAGCGCCGCGGAGAGTGCCCCTCGAGCTCTGCAGGACAGTGGAGGCTGGGATCCACAGCTGCTGCCACTGAACAGCATGGTGGACTACTTCAAGGTGGTTCGCTTGTTGGGGCGGGGCTCGATGGGGGAGGTCTATCTGGCCCGGGACACCCGCCTCGGTCGCAAGGTCGCTCTCAAGGTGGTGCAGCCGAGCCTGCTCGGCAGCGCCGACGCGATTGCACGCTTTCTGGCTGAGGCGCGGATCACAGCTCGCTTCGATCATCCCCACATCGTGACCATCCACGCGGTGGGTGAGGTAGCCGGCCGGCCCTACCTGGCCATGGCCTATCTGGAAGGAGAGGATCTACGGTGCCGAATGCGGGCCCGGCAGCCGAGCGTGCAAGAGTCGCTTCGCATCGGGCTCGCGATCGCAGAGGCCCTCACCGAAGCGCACGAGCATGGGGTGCTGCATCGAGACCTGAAGCCGGCCAATGTGGTCATCGGCCGGGATGGGCGACTGCGAGTGGTGGACTTCGGCCTCGCTAAGACGCTGGCCCACGGCGACGCTGCAGACGACACCATCATCGACGCAACAACCTTCGCGAAGGCCTTCAATCCGGCGGCGCGCAACGCAGCACGACTCGAGCCGGAGTGCGATGCCGCCGATACGGGGGCCGGCACGCCGGGCTACATGGCACCGGAGCAATGGCAAGAACAAGTCTGCAGCGGGGCGGCCGACGTGTGGGCTCTGGGGGTGGTGCTCTTCGAGCTCTGTGCCGGCCGGCGGCCCTTCGTGGCAGACGACTGGGCACCACTCGCCCTGGCGGTAACCGGACCAGAGCCAGCACCACCGCTCGAACACTTTGCAGACGTGCCCGCGGCGCTGGCCGAGGTGGTCGGACGGTGCCTCCGCAAGACCCCCGCCGAGCGGCCCACCGCTGCCCAGGCAGCCGAAACGCTGCGCAGCTTGCTCCGCTCACCGCCTACTCGGGTGGTCGAAGCTCAAAGTCCGTTCTGCGGGTTGCTGCCCTTCGACGAACACCAGATGGACCGGTTTTTTGGACGAGACGCCGAGATCAGCGCAGCCACCGAGCGGTTGCGAATTCAGCCGGTCCTGCTGGTGGTCGGACGGTCCGGCGCGGGCAAGACCTCGTTCGTACAAGCCGGCGTGGTGCCCCGCTTGCGAGAGCAAGGGCGCTGGCTCGTGTTGCAACTGCGACCAGGGCCTAGACCCCTGTTGACGCTGGCCTCGCGCCTACTCCGAGGCACCGGCGAGGGCAGCTCGCGAACCTCAACCCCCGCTAGCGGTTCGAGCGCTGAGGTGGGAGCCGTCATCGCTCGGGCGTTGCGTAGCGTCGATGACGACGACCGCTACGCCCCGGTACCCGGGGCGAGCAAGACCGGCGGCGTCCCACCAGCAGCACCAGAAATCCCCAATAGCGCCGCGCTGGCCGAGAGGCTGCACCGACACCCGCAACAGCTGTCCCTGTTACTCCGTGCGCTGGCCGAGCAGACCGGAGCCCAGGTGCTGCTGGTGGTGGACCAACTCGAGGAACTGTTCACCCTCACCGACGACGCGCCCACCCAGCGGAGCTTCTTGCGCGCGGTGGGCACGGCCGCCGACGACCCCACCGATCCAATCCGCGTGGTGATCACCGTACGCGACGATTTCCTGGGACGACTGGCCACCGATCCGGACACCAGCGAGGCACTATCGCGGGTCACGGTCCTGCGGCCCCTGGACGCTGACGCGCTCCGCGCCATCCTCCGGCGACCCGTCGAGGCGGCGGGCTACCGCTACGAAGATGCCGGCTTGATCGACGAGATGGTGGACGCGGTGCTCGGCGGGCCAGCACCCTTGCCGCTGCTGCAATTCGCGGCTCAACGACTCTGGGAACAACGTGACCAGAACCAGCGGCTGCTGACTCGGGCCGTCTACGAGCGCATGGGGGGCGTAGGCGGCGCGCTGGGCAACCACGCCGACGGCGTGCTCGGGGGGCTGTCATCGGCCGAGCTCGGTATCGCCCGCCAGTTGCTGCTGCGACTGGTGACCCCCGAGCGGACCCGCCGGGTCATTTCCAAGAAGGCCGCCCTGCACGGACTAGCCGATGGGGACGACGAAGAGGCCGACCAAGCAAGCGGACCGAACCCCGAGCGGGTGCTCGACCGGCTAACCGC
>JAUVCD010000479.1 GCA_030590865.1 Myxococcales bacterium
GCCTCACGCTGGTGGTCGATGACGGTCTACGGCTCAGACCACTTCCTCATTGCCAACCCTGAGAATCGCTACTCCTACAACATGGCCAACTTGGAGCGGGGGAAGGACAACCGCTACGAGCTGCATCTGTCCGCCTGTCCCTCCTGAAAACGTCGTACGTTGCGAGATCCTTGATGTTCTCGAGCGGCTCGACGAGGCCGCGCGGGCCGTGCTCGACCTCCTGAAAGCGCTCATCCGGGTGGTAGCACGTAGGTAAAAGGCGTACCCGTATCCCTCCTCTACCTCCGCCCGCAGCCTTCGGATCCGTTATCCTCCATCGCTGCACGGACCGATCCGGTGCTGCAAGAGCAGCTGCGGGCGGTCGACGAGCGCTTCTTCGAGCAGGCCCAGCAGACCTGCCGGCAGTTGCTCGGCGCCGGCGATGTCGACGATGCCACCATGGCGGCGCTCAGCCGGATGATCCTGTCGGTGCTCGACGGTCTGGCGCTCAACCGCATGCTCGGCCATCCCGACGACACCCACCGCGCCGCGCTCGAGCTGTTCAAGCAGCTATTGCTGTCAGTCCGCTGAGTCGGGATCATAGGCCCGGTGCTCGGGCTTGATCCTCTTGGTCACCGCAGCATCGAGGGGTTTCGCGAGCTGCTCGGCCAGTGTCTGCGCTTCCTTGAAGGTCGTCACGTTCTTGACGTGCAGCGAAGATTCGGTGCGGCTGTGCAGATCGATCTTGTAGAGGACGCGGGTCTCGCCAATTTCGCCTTTGCCTACCAGCACGGAGCGCACATGCACCTCGTTGAACGTGTCCAGCGAAAAGTGGCGCACGACAATACGCCGCTTCCAGAAGAGCCAACAACCGCGCACTTCGCCGGCCGCCGGATCGATCTCGAGCTGGCGCCTGACGAACGCCACCCGCAGACCGCTGGCAAGGAAGACCAACGGGAAGAGCAATACGACCAGCATGCCATGGTCGCTGGGCTGCCTGATGATGGCTCGGATGACCATGACCATCCCCACCAATCCGACGAGCGCAAAGACCGAGCCCCCCACGATCATGGGGAGGCTGGGCTGGTCCTCCTGAACGACGACGGGCTCGGGCCTCACGGTAAGCTCACTCCTCTCCGGCACATCGTCTCACAGGCTTCACTCATGACGGGTGCGAATCGTGGCTGTCCCGATGAAACGGAGGCGTGCAAGCTCGTCAGCGCCGGACTCGAGCGGCCCGCAGACCACCGGCCACACTTCGTGGGATGTCGTGTCATCGTGCACGAATACCGCAACGTCACTCTCGACATCACTCACGATGACGTTGTCATTGGTCGCTACCATAAGACCCCAACCAGCTCGGACAGCGCGCGAAAGGGACCCACAATTGAATTCCCCAGAATTCATGACCGGACATTTACTAAAGCTCATGACCCGGACATCTACGAGTGCGTTTAATAGTAACAAGTCCTGACCCCGCCTTTCGGATGATCCCGCTTTTCGGAATTCGCTCCAGTGATATGATCGGCGCTCATGATGAAGCGACGGCTTGCCCTTCTCGCTCTATCTGCGGCGATCAGTCTCGGCTGCGGCGGTGAGCAAGACCAGCTGCCGCAGACGCCCACCGAGCCGCCCAGCTGCCCCGACCCGCTCGAGATCGCGCTGCCCGATGGAAGCTGCTTTCGTCCGGGCATCCCTGAAGGGAGTTGCGCCGACGGCTTCGAGCACGACGGTAGGTACGGCTGCGAGCCAATCCTGCCCGCCGACCCTTGCCCGCCGGGACTGATGGCGGTGCCGGGAGATCACACGTGCCGTCCCGTGATGGACTGCGGACAGGGCAAGTGGGGCGACCTGCCGGTGGACGCGACGACGCAGTACGTCGACGGTGCCTACGCTGGCTTGGATTCCGACGGAACCGAGGCAAAGCCGTGGCCCACCATCGGCGAGGCCCACGCCGCCGCCGAACCCGGCGCGCTGATCGCGGTCGCCGAAGGAATCTATGGGGAGGACGTCTTCATCGATGACAAGCCGGTGTGGCTCTGGGGCGTGTGTCCCGAGCGAGTATCAATCGTCGCGACCGGTGAAATCGTGGGTGGGATTTGCGATCCGTCGGCGGTGTGCATCCTCGGCAGCGTCACCGGCGGCACCGAGGTGGGAGGACTGACGCTGACTGGTGCGGGAATAGGCGTGCTGATGTCGGGCAACGAGAACGTGCTGATCGACCGTGTCCGCGTGCTCGGCGCTGTCCGCGGCATTCGCGCCGAAGGCACCTTGGGTCCCACGTCCTGCAACGTGCGCGGATCGCTCATCGAGCAGAGCGGAATTTACGGATTGTCCGTCCACAGCGCGGACGTCGTCATCGACGGGTCGGTCGTCCGGACCGCTTCGCCCGCTACCTACGCCCTGGACTTTGGCCGCGGAATCAACGTCACCACCGATTGTTTCGCCACGCCTACCGGCCCTGTGTGCCCGGCAGAAGCGCGCGCGACCGTCACCGTGCGCGGATCGCTCATCGAGGACAACCACGACGTCGGACTGTACGTCAGCAGCGCCCACGCCACCGTCGAGGCCTCGGTCCTACGCGCCACCTTGCCAAGGGTAAGCGACCAGGGGGGCGGCCGTGGCATCGCCGTGGGGAGCGTGTGCGCCGAGACCCCAATCGGCCTGCGATGTGATCCGCACCGGGCAAGCGTGACCATTTACGGCTCGCTCATCGAGGACAACTACGGCGGGCTCTTCGTCAGCGGCGCTGAGGCAACTCTCGACGCGTCGGTGCTGCGCGGCTCGTTGCCGTGGCCGCTCGACCAGACTGGCGGCCGCGGTATCAACGCCCAGACGGGGTGCGAGCTGACGAGCACCGGCGCCGCATGCGACCCGGCGGCGCGCTCGGCCATCACCGTGCAGCGCTCGCTCATCGAGAACAACCACGACATCGGGATCTTCGTGGGTGGCTCCGACGCCATCATCGAGACGTCGGTCGTGCGCGCCACCTTACCGCGCGCTTCCGACCAGGAAATCGGACGTGGTATCCTCATCCAGCTGGCGTGCTACGTAGACGCCACGGGTCAGCACTGCGACGCGACCTTGCCCGGCAACGCCATCGTGCGCAGCTCGCTCATCGAGGACAACCACGACGTTGGACTGCTCATCGGCGGCGGAGATGCCATCGTGGACGCATCGGTCATTCGCACCACCGCACCGCGGGCATCCGATGGCCTCTTCGGTGACGGCATCGTTGTCGCCACGGTGGCAGCCCCCACCTCCGCAACCATCACCCGAACGCGCATCGAAGATAGCGCTCGAGCCGGTTTGGCCATCTTTGGCTCCTCCGTCTCGCTCGGCGACTCGCGGATCCGCTGCTCCGCCTTCGCGCTCAACGGCGAGCTGTTCAACGAGAGCGCCTTCTCGGTCACCGATCTCGGCGGCAACCGATGCGGCTGTCCGCTGGCTGACACGGACTGCCAGCTCCTGAGCTCAGGCCTCGAGCCGCCGGCGGGGCTCGGGAGTCCGTAGCTTTCGAGTGGCCCTGCCCATAAGCAATCCGCGACGTCGGCGCTGTCACTCGGCACCGCCCCCCATTTTTCGCATACGACGCGATTCTGGCCAGGCGACGTTGATAGCGCAGGTGGTGGCGCGGACGCTGACGCAGCGGCAGGCCGCGCGCCTGCTGGGGCTGAGCGAGCGACAGCTCCGACGCTTGTTCGAAGTCCTGTGCCTGTGGGTATGCCACTCGCCCTCACCGACCATCTTCAGGCCGGTGGAGTCAATGACGAGGTGGCTCGGCTCCTCATGCATCTTGGCGAGCGCCGGGACTGCGACAGTATGGCTGCGCCGAGAGAGCGTGGTGTGGTCGGGCGTCTCCAGGTCCAAGTCCATCACGCGGATCAGCGAGCCCACGAAGCCCTCGGTCTGACGCAGCGCGAGGTGGAACACGAGGCGCAGAGTCAGCGCGGTCACGATGGCGAGGTCGGAGTACTTCTGCTGACCACCGGGACGGTCCGATGGCCTCGATTTCCAGGCGGCAACGGCGGCTTCGTCGAACCAGACTGTGATGTCACCACGCTTGCGGAGGAACTCTTCGTAGGCCGCCAGTTCCTCACTTGGCACTTCGTTTTTTACTTTGGGGTGATGTTGCTCTTCGTCCTGGCGGCCATCACGTAGTCTCCTGCATTCCTCGCCAGGATGCAGGTCCGGAGCATCGCTCTACCGTCAGCCAGAGCCGTGCACCAACGCCGCGCCGCACGTCTTCGTGCATGGTCGCGATCTTGTCGGGACGGCCCGTGAAGACCTCGACGTCCTGACCGCGCTCGATCAGCCCAACCACCTGGTTGAGGACGAACGTCTTGGAGAGCGTGGAAAAAGTGCCAGCGAGGACTGCGATTTTCACGGTTCAACCCAGCAGAAGATCGTCGAGGCAATGATCACGAAACGAAGCCTCCGTCAGCAGCCACCACGGCCCTCACTGGCGCGATCGCGCCGATCGCCGCGCTGGTCGGCGTCGAGCCCATCGGCCCGCTCGCAGCTCGCTCGTCGAAGTGTTTCGAGCGGGGCCGGACCCAGCTTGCGACTTGCTGCCGGCGGTGTAACTCTCGTCGCCACGAGGCGGCGAGGAGCTTTCCGCTAACGGAGGGTCCGACTCTTGAGGAACGAAGATTCGTGGGTGCCGACTAGGTTCGAGTCCACCGCCAGCGGCTGGCGTGGTTCGCGCGACCCTGCCCATCTGGCTGTCAGCTCTCGCATCACTGCGGATTCCGCAGTGCGCTATTACGAGGACTATCTCCGTCGCCACAGCAAAGGGCGGCTACTTGACCTCGGATGTGGAAACGCACCTCTGTACGGAATCTACCGGGAGCTCGTTACCGAAGTGACGTGTCTCGACTGGAGCGCGAGTGAACACAGTAGCCACCACGTCGATGTGACTGCCGACCTGAACGGCCCGCTGCCGCTCGACGATGGTGCCTTCGACACGATCCTGAGCACGAGCGTACTCGAGCATCTGCGACGACCCGAAGTGGCGCTCGACGAGGTCTTCAGAGTCTTGGCGCCCGGCGGGACGGCCATCATTGCCGCACCGTTTCTCTACCCGATTCATGAGTCGCCTCACGACTACTACCGGTACACGAAGTTCTGCCTTGTCGACATGTGCGCCGAGTGCGGTCTCGACCTCGTCGAACTCCAGGAGTTCGGCGGGCGGGCCGAGGTTGTGTGCGATTTGATGTCCAAAATGCTCGGCGGAACGCCGTGGCTATGTCGCCCCTTCGTCTCCACTTGTCAGCTAGGGCTGCGCGCAACTCGCCGCTGGCGCGGCGGGTCTGCGGAGAGCTTTCCTCTGGGGTATTGCCTGGCCGCTCGCAAAGCGTCGTGACGCGGGCTGCGCTCTTGACGAGATCACGGTGTTTGCGAGATAGCACCCTTCCGAATCAGCCTATCAACCAAGTCTGGGCCGGTGCGAGTGATGTGGAGGAAGATTAAGCAGTTCCGAATGCGACGTGACTTTCGGCGACGCCTCCCCACCGGCCTACACGGCAGAAAAGTCGTGTACGCGCTCACGCCGACTCCCGATTTGAAGAACATCGGCGACCACGCACAGGTGGTCGCGATTGAGCAGTGGCTCGACCAATTCCTGCCTGGGCTGCCCCGAGTCGAAGTCGACAAGAACGAGACTACGGTATACCTCGATCTCCTGCAGAGCTGGGTGTCGGATGAAGACCTGATCTTCCTTCATTCCGGCGGCAACCTCGGCGATCGCGGTATCTGGTCCGAAACGGCACGACGCGCGATCATTCAGGGATTCCCGAACAACCGAATCATCAGTCTTCCGCAAACGATCTTCTTCAGCGACACCGAGAAGGGACAGGAAGAAAAGGAAAACTCCCGCCGCATCTACGCGCGCCACGACCAGCTCACCGTGATGGCGCGCGACCGCGTGAGCGGTGAGCTGGCGGACGAACTTTTTCCGAGTGCGACCGTTCACACGGCCCCCGATTTTGTGCTCTCGCTGCCCGTGGTCGCGGAATCGGCCAGACCAGCGGAGCCACAAGTCCTGTTCCTACTGCGACGAGACACGGAGTCGCGTTTCTCGGAGAAGGAGCGTGACGAGTTGACGGGAGTCGTCTCGTATTCCACGACATCGTGGGACACCACGCTGGACGAGCCGATCGAAAGGACGCAGCGGCGGGAGGAGTTGGACGCCGCTCTCGCCAGGCTGCGCGCCTCTTCGGTCGTAGTCACAGATCGCTTCCATGGGTTGATCTTCGCGGTGCTAACGCGGACGCCATGCGTGGTCCTCCCGACCACCGACCATAAACTCAGCTCCGCCATCGATTGGTTCGCGGACGTGCCCTACGTTTTCTACTGCCCCGACCCGGCAGAGATTCCGGCTCACGTCGAAGAGGCACTTCAGTGCTCCGAACGAGAAACTCCGAATTGGAATGAGCTCTACTTCCATCCACTGGCTGAGAAACTCGGGCTCCCCGAAATCGGGCGTCACCATGAAGAATCAGAACCAGGGCCGGTGTGATGTCGATCCGAACGCGTCTTCGTAACTTCCTACCCAAGCAGGGAGGTCGCACGGATCTGAGCGAGAAGAGCACTGTGGAGCTACTCGCGTTGATGCGGCACGAGTCGCATCGGATCGAGAAGGCCGTCTACAACGATCTCCTGGAGAAGAAGCACGACGACTATCGTGAGAGGCAAGACCGGGTGCTTCGCATTCACTCGATCTTGACGGAGCGCGGCGTTCGCGACGACGAACCGACGTGGGTCTGGTCACGCGAAATCGTGAGCGCGTTCGACAACCTCGAGAAGGATTATGTGGTGCCCCGTGCTACGGAGCCTTTGCCCTTCGACGCGGCTCGGAGCGAGGAACTTCTGGAGCTCTTCCGCAGCCGACGGAGCGTGCGGGTCTGGAACGAGGAACAGCCCGACTTGGACACGCTGACCGCCGCGGCTCGCTTGATGATTGAGGGCGCGCGCTGGGCTCCAAACTCGGGGAATCGCCAACCATGGCGGTTTCGAATCATCACCGAGCAAGCCGAGAAGGAGGAGCTTCGTGTCCTCAAGGAAGAACACACCCGGCGCGCCCCGCTCCTGATCTTCGTTGGCATGGACACGCGCGTATACGGCGCGTTGGGCAAGACAGAGCGTTCGATCTACATCGACGCAGGCGCGGCAATCATGCAGATGGTTCTGGTCGGCCATGCGTGCGGCCTGGGCGTCTGCTGGAACCACTTTGCGGACGACCTCATCGGGTCCAGACCCGCCAACACGGCCCAGTTCAAGAAGTTCGCCGCAACAATCCAACTTCCCGAATTCGTCGCCCCCGTGGCGATCGTGGCAATCGGATGGCCTGCGTTCCTGCCGCCCGACGTGGCGAGGACCGATATCGACGACCTCCTCTTCTGACGCGCTCGCTTGGCACTCGCTACGGCTTTGGCTTCTCTTGGCGCTGTCTTGGCTACCTTGCGCGTCCACCAGTCATGCTGCC
>JAUVCD010000560.1 GCA_030590865.1 Myxococcales bacterium
GTTGCACATCGCCCCGCCGCCCGGGTCGCCTTCGTCGCTCTGGCCATCGCAGTTGTTGTCCAGGCCGTCGCAGAGCTCGGCGCTCGCCTGCACGTCCTGGGTGCAGACGAGCTGGGCGTTCTGGCAGTGCTCGGTGCCCGCGGCGCAGACCCCCGGTTGGCCCGTGTTGCACGGGCCGCCGCCGCTTGGATCACCTTCGTCGACCGGGCCGTCACAGTCGTTGTCGAGCCCGTCGCACAGCTCGGCGGCGGCGAGCACGTTCTGCACGCACTGCACCGAGCCGCTGAGACACGTGTCGGTGCCGTCGGCGCAGACGCCGAGCTGGCCGGTGTTACAGGCTGCTCCGCCGTCCGGATTGCCGTCGTCGACCTGTCCGTCGCAGTTGTTGTCGAAGCCGTCGCAGACCTCGGCAGAGGCCTGAACATCTTGGCCGCACGCGATCTGTCCTTCCTCACAGTGCTCGGTGCCAGCTGAGCAGACGCCCTGCAATCCGGTACCGCAGCTCGCGCCGCCACCCGGATCGCCCTCGTCGATCGGGCCGTCGCAGTCGTTGTCCAGGGCGTCACAGATCTCCGCGGTGGGGGTGGCGTCGCCGATGCAATTGCCCCACTCTCCGTTGAGGTCGCAGGTTTGCGTGCCGTCGTGGCATTCGCCGATGTTCTGCGTCTGGGGGGTGCCCGTGTAGCAGGCCTGGGTGTCGTTTTGGACGCAGGGGCAGCCGTTGTCGGGGATGCCGTCACAGTCCTCGTCGGTGCCGTCACACGTCTCGGTCGACGGGGGGCCCGGCAGGCAAGGCACGGGCTGACCATCGACGCACTGCTCCACGGTGACCTGACAGATGCCGAGCCCGCAGGTCACCTCGCCGAACTCCTCATCGATC
This sequence comes from Myxococcales bacterium, assembly GCA_030590865.1. Lineage (GTDB taxonomy): Bacteria > Myxococcota_A > Polyangia > Polyangiales > Polyangiaceae > JAPYTK01. Next base: position 881 of record JAUVCD010000560.1, read on the forward strand.
TCGTCGTCGCAGTTGTTGTCGAGGCCGTCGCAGATTTCGTCCTCGGGCAGCACCTCGTCGACGCACTCGCCCCAGGCACCCTGGAGGTCGCAGGTCTGGACACCTTGGGCACATTCCCCGATGCCCAGCAGTTCCGGATTGCCGCTGTAGCAGCTCTGGGTGTCGCCCTCGACGCAGGGGCAGTCCTCGTCCACCTCCCCGTCGCAGTCGTTGTCGAGGCCATCGCACAGCTCCTCGGTGGGCTCGCATCCTCCCCCACCGCCGGCGCCAGCCACACCCCCGAACCCACCGGCTCCCGACCCGGAGGCGGCCGTGCCGCCCGTTCCGGAAGGACCTTCGCCGCCGGATTCTGACGAACCGCAACCAGGCTGCAACACCAGCGTCCCGACGAACAACACCAGGACGGACCCAAGTACGTAGAAGCGCATCACGAACCCCTTTGGCGAAGATGCCGCACGATACTTTCATGTTCGCAGCTAGTGCTGACCGCTGCAACTGCACGAATACACTCTCGTCGAACTTCCCCGCGGCGGCACGTCGGATCCGGGGTGGTGGCAATCGCCGGAGCGATGGGCCGTGCTGGCTACTCACTTCATCCACCAAGAGAGTCTTGCACTTGCGCCGGCTACCCTGGGACCGGCGCGCCGTGGTCGGCGAGTCCAGCAAGGCTTGACCCCCAGGGCGGTAAGACGCTGCGATGCGGTCCCCGTACCACCGAGGGAGAGGAGACCGTCATGTTCGGCAACGTCATCGCTGCCGCGAGCTCCTCGCGGAGAACGCTTTTCTTCGCCAGCAGCTCATCGTCCTGCGGCGAAGTGTGAAGCGCCCGGCTGTCGGGCGAGCACATCGGTTCTTCTCCGTCGTGCTCGCCCGGTGCACACGCGGCTGGCGGGACGCGCTCCACCTTGTCTAGCCCGACACGCTGCTGCGTTGGCACCGGGACCTGTTCAAGGTTGTCTGGAAGTGGAAGTCGAGGCCGAAGGGCCAGCCGAAGCGGCTGCCGCGGGAGACCATCGACTTGATCAAGGAGATGGCCGTCTCCAACGTGACCTGGGGGGCGGAGCGGATACGCGGCGAGCTTCTGAAGCTCGGGATACGAGTGAGCAAGCGCACCGTCCAGCAGTACATTCGGCCGGTGCGGCCACCCGGAAACGGCGGCCAGACCTGGGAGGTTTTCAGCGACGGCTGGACCGCCCAGCAGCTGCGCGAGGCCACACCGTGGGGCCATGGTGCGATGCACCTGATCCGCGACAGCGATGGGACGTACGGTCCGAAGTTCGTCGCCGTAGCTGAAGGGGCCGAGATCAACGTCGTGACCATCCCGCCGAGATCGCCGAACTTGAATCCGATCTGCGAGAGGTTCCTCAAGAGCGTTCGGCACGAATGACTCGATCACGTAATCATCTTGGACGAGCAGCACCTCCGAAGGGCCATCAAGCAATACGTGAGCTATTTCAATGCCTCGCGACCGCTCTGAGTCCTTGCAGCCCAAGTGCTCGACTCGCTAGGGGTTTTTGGCGATCGGACTCGACGGGTTCGATTCCCGGCGGCTCCACTGTGTTTCTCCGGGCGACGATCGCCGGTCGCCCGGTTGCTGTGCTGAGAGGCGGCGGCCGGGCGACGATTGCCGGTCGCCCGGGTGCCTCTCTGTGAGGGCTCTCGTCACTCCATGGTGGATGTGCCTTGCCAGGTACGCGAGCCGTAACTGGCGAGGCACAGTGGCTTCCACTGCCGGCTGTGAGTTGCGTCTCACGTGACTGGCAAGGGACAGTGCCCCGTGCGACCGCTTACAATGGCATAGGCTCTGGCGGCTCGAGAATTGCGCTCTGCACTTTGCAAGCCAACGTCTCGCCCATGCACTCGCACGTGTTGCCGCCCAGGTCGTCGAACGAGAATGCAGCTCCCTCGTGTGTCTCCCCGTTCAGGTGGATGGGGTTGCAGTCAAAGAGGCTCTCTCCGAGTGTGACCGGAGCGCCGAAGGTCGCAAGGCCCGCACGGGCGCTTCTTTGGACGGCGCAATTGCCCACGTGGGCACTTGCGGGCGATCGGTCGCTGACCACGACGACTCCATCGCCAAACAGACCATCGGCCTGCTGCGGCAACGTGTCGCGCACCACCGTGCTCTCGACCGTCACGTGGGAGCTGAGGACCGCCACGCCAAACTCGAGGCTGTGCTCGATGAGCGAGGCGCGCAGCGTGGCGTTCGATTGGGCGCCAGTGTCCGAGCTGTCCTGGACGTTGATGCCGCGGCCGCCGTTCTGGTCGGAGGCCCGGGGCAAGGTGTTGCGGACCACGATGGCGTCGAGCTCGGCGTCCGACCCTGTGACGAAGACACCGCCCTGGTGGTTGCGCTCGATGAGCGAGGTGCGCAGCACGGCGTTCGAGCGGGCGCCGCTGTCGGCGCTGTCCTGGATGTTGATGCCGCGGCCGGCGGTCTGGTCGGAAGCCCGGGGCAGAGTGTCGCGGACCACGCTGGCTTCGAGCACAGCGTCCGAGCCCGATACGAAGACGCCGAGGTCGTGGTTGAGCTCGATGACCGAGGCGCGCACCAAGACGTTCGAGCGCAAGCCCGTGCCGGCGTGGTCCTGGACGCCGATGCCGCGGCCACTGGCCTGGTCGTAGGCCCGGGGCAAGGTGTTGCGGACCACGCAGGCTTCGACCCCGCCTTCCGAGCCTGATACGGCGACCCCGAGGTCGTGGTTGCGCTCGATGACCGAGGCGCGCAGCGAGACGCTCGAGCCGGTGCCGGTCTCGCTGGAATGCTCGATGCTGATGCCACTGCCGAACCTGAGGTCGGATGGTTGGGGCAGGGTGTCGCGGATCACGCTGGCCTCGAACTCGGCATGCGAGCCTGCCACGAAGACGCCGGTCGCGACGTTGAGCTCGATGAGCGAGGAGGAGACCACGGCCGAGGTGGGGCCCAGCGTGTCTTCGAGGTTGATGCCGCGATAGGCATTGTCGTGAACCCAGAGTCCATGCAGCTGCAGATTCTCGGCGGCTGATGCGACGATGCCGAGGGCCAGGCCGCGGATCGCGAGCCCGGCCAGCTCGCTGCCACTGGCGCCGCCGCGGATGAACACCGTGGCCACCTCTGCGCCCGTGCCGACCAACTCGACTTCCGCCGGGCACTTGCCCCACAGGCGCAGCGGCTTGCCACTGATGAGCACGTCCTCGGCGTAGCTGCCTGGGGCGATGGCTACGAGCGCGCCCGCCGGCGCTGCCGTCACTGCTTCGCCGACGGTCGTGTACGGCCGGCTCTCGGTGCCGTCGCTGGGACCCGCGCCCTGGTCGTAGCTTTGGTCCACGTAGACCGTGGTCGCGTCGAGCGGGATATCCCCCCAGCGGCCCTCGCCGCAGGCCATGGCCTCGCGGCACTCGGTCTCGCCAGGCACGGCCATCAGCCCCGCCGGACAGGGCTCGGGCGGCAAGATGGGCTCACAGCCCAGGTTGCCGTCATGCTCGAAGCCTTGACCGCACAGTTCGGGCGGGATGCCGACGGGCAAGCAGCTGCCATCGGGATGCTCAAACTCGCCCGGCACGCACGGAACAGAGGCCGCTCCGCCGCCTGCCACGGACGGGGCATCATCTGCACAGCCAGAGAGCAGCAGCGCCGCGAAGACAGGGACAGCGAAGCCGAGTGCTTTGACCACCACAGCCGCAGTCTATCTCAGGCATCGCGCTCTGAGGAGCGCTTGCATGTGGGCCTGACCTCGCGGGGGCGCTGGAACCGTTCCACAAAATGGGCGACCGTAGCCGACTCGCAAGCTCTTTGCCAAACCCGACCAAACACGCCTCGCTTGTTGCGCGTCTCGCTCCAAGACAACTGCTGGTGCCTTCGGCATTCCTGAATGATCCTGGCGCGGACCACACAGGTAGCCAGGACAGCCGGCAGTATTCCCACTCAGGTCAGCCCGACCAGCCGCCGTTGTTCTCGCAGGCCGAGGTGCAGGTGGTCGACTTGCTGTCGCAGCAGCCATTGGAGCATGACGACGCGTTGATGACGGCGCCATCGGTGCAGTTGCACGCCTGTTGGGTACATTCGTCGCCGTTGGGACATGCCTCGGCGCAGCTGCTGCCGTCATCGTCGTCGTCGTCTTCGTCGCCGCCGCAAGCCGGCATCAGACTGAGTCCCGCCAATGCGACCAACGATGCTGTCATCAGAACCAACAGGTCTCGTGCTTTCATGTTCTGCTCCTTCGGTGGGTCTCATGGGTAATCCCCACGGCCGGCGGCAAGCTATCATCGGATGGAGACGCCGGCCATCGGACTGTCGGGGGGCTCATGGGTGGGAATCGGTTGGCGCTCTCCCTGGCCATGAATAGGGTGCCTCGACCCGGAAAGGCCACATGCCCCTCCCACACCAAGTCACCCCACTAGGGCCGCGCCACAAGCCCATCGCTGCGCTCACTCTCCTGTCGGCGATGTTCATGATCATCGGTTGCTCAGACGAGCCGTCCCAATCAGGGACCACCACCTCGTCGGGTAGCGGGGGCGCAGGTGGCGGAGGCGGGAGCGGCGGAGCCGGCGCAGGTCCCCACAGCCTGCGGGTCGCCCAATACAACATCTATTTCCTGGACACCTCCAAGCTCACTGGGGTCGGCCCTCAGATCGAGGCTGCGGTACAGGTCGTCACCCGCTTCAACCCAGACGTGCTGGCGGTCAACGAGTTCCAATACGACGTGGAGGGCACCCCGCCCCCGCCGGGCACTATCAATGGGTCGGGGTTGAACGGCGCGCGCCTGATGGACCGACTCAACGGGTTGACCCAGGGGGCGCCCTATACCCACCACCTGATCACCTTCGGCAACAGTGGCGTGTCGTGGAGCGGTTACGACGGGGCCACCGACGATCCCTATTTCTCAGCGGCCGGTGAGGGGAGCACGCCGGGAATGTTCAACTACGCGATCATCTCGCGATATCCCATCCTGGCCGATCAGGCTCGGTTGATCGTCGACGTGCCCTGGTTGGCGCTCGAAGGCCACAGCGGCGAGGCTTTAGAGCTAGCTACCGGTATCACCGTCCCCGAAGACTATCCGCTCTTCGCCAAGGGCCTGCTCATCGTGCCCATTCAGGTCGGTGACCATGTGCTCCACGTCATCGCCAATCACCCCTTCCCCCCCATTGCCCATGTGGTGCGACCCTACCGCCACCACGACGAGATCCTGGGGATGAAGCTCTTGCTCGATGGTAATCTTCCAGGGGTCGATCCGCTGCCGCCAGACGCGCGTTTCGTCATCGCCGGCGATCTGAACGTCGATCCCGATGACGGGGACGCCCTGCCTGGCACCATCGATCTGCTTTTTGATCACCCCTTGGTCATCCCGTCTCAGCCCTCGGACGGCTACGGCAGCGTCGGCCACACGCCTGAGCAGAACACCCAGGCCTCCGCCTGTCCCTCGAGCAGCGCGCCCGACCCTTCAACGGAGAATCAGTTTCAGCTCGACTACCTCATGCCCTCTACCAGCATTGGCGAGCCCCTCGGGACCGGCATGTTCTTTCCCGATCCCACGAGCACCGACTGGGCCCTCGCCTGCGAGGCGAGCGATCACATGCTGCTCTGGGCTGATTTGCCTTGGTGACCCCTTCGTCCCCGAGTCTGGTGGGCT
>JAUVCD010000075.1 GCA_030590865.1 Myxococcales bacterium
GTGCCGCCAACTTGTAGGTGAAACACCCCGCACTGCGTTCATGTGGGATCACTGACCACCATCCCGCGCCAGCGCTGGCGGCTGGGCTGGCCCCCCCTGGAAGCAACTATCGGGCCGTCAGCGCACGTGATGGTGCTAGAGTAACTAAGAGCCCTATCGTAGACAGTATTGGAGTGCCTCGATGCCTTTCGGAATGGAGATGAAGCTGCAGGTCAAGCTGTCCCAGCAGCTTGTCATGACGCCGCAGCTGGTCCAGGCCATCAGGCTCCTTCAGCTGTCTCGAATGGAGCTAGTCGACGAGGTCCGCAAAGAGCTCGATGGCAACCCGGTGCTCGCCGACGACCACATCGAGCCCAACGAGAAGACCCCCGCGGCAGCGACCGAAGCGAACAGCACAGCACCGGCACCCGAGGGTGCTCAGAGTGCCGAGCCTACCGCTGAGCCACCGCAAACCACGGCCGATGCACCGCGTGACGCCCAGGAGTCACCAGACGGCGAGAGCGGCACGCAACCCGAGGCGACTGACGCCGAGAAATCGAACGACGTCGACTGGGATCGCTACCTCGAAAACCAACAGCTCCGTCAGCCAGCAGGCGCATCGCGAGCCGGTTTCGACGAGCTGCCGCCGATCGAGCAAAACCTTACCAAGCCGGCCAGCCTCCACGACCACCTGTTGTGGCAGCTGCAGATGAGCGACTTCGTCGACACCGAGCGCCACTTCGCGCTGCTGGTGATCGGCAACCTGGATGAGAAAGGCTACCTCGACCTCGATTGCGGCCTCGGCCCAGACGGCGAACAGCTGCCCGATTTGACGCTGGACGATCTGGCTCTGGAAGCAGGGCTCGACCCTGAAGATGCCCCAGAGGTCCTGAACCTGATCCAGCGATTCGATCCCGTCGGCGTAGCGGCTCGCAACCTCGAAGAGTGCCTAATGGTCCAGGCCAAAGTGGCGGGCTATGACGACATCGACAAGGCCATCATCAGCAACCACCTACGGGATGTAGAGCGGCGCAACCTGGGCGCCATTGCCAAGGCCTTGGACATCTCGATGGAAGACGTCATCGATTCGGTTCAGGAGATCCAGAAGCTGGAGAGCGTTCCGGCTCGCAACTTCTCCGAGATCGACGAGCGCACCATCGCCATCACGCCCGACGTCTTCGTCTTGAAGGACGGCGACGAGTTCGTGGTGACCGACAACGACCGAGGCATGCAGCGGCTCTACATCAATGAGGGCCTGGTCAAGCGGTTACTCAAAGATCCGAAAGCCAAGGAATTCATCAACGACAAGCTGCGCAGCGCCCAATGGCTCATCCGGGCCATCGAGCAGCGGCGGCGCACGATCATCAAAGTGACCGAGAGCATCGTCGAGAAGCAGCGCGAGTTCTTCGAGAAAGGCGTCGCCTACCTCAAGCCGATGATCCTACGGGACGTCGCCGAAGCCGTTGGCATGCACGAATCGACGATCTCGCGGGTCACCTCCAACAAGTACGTCCACACCCCTCAAGGCCTGTACGAGCTGAAGTACTTCTTCAACTCGTCCATCGCCCGAGTGGGCAACGAGGACATCGCGTCTGAGAGCGTCAAACAGGCCATCAAGCAGATCATCGAAGAAGAGAACAAAGACAAGCCACTGAGCGATCAGGCTCTCGTCAAGCAACTCCGCGAGGACAACGGCATCCGCATCGCACGGCGCACCGTCGCCAAATACCGAGAGATGCTTGGCATCCTGTCCTCGGCGAAGCGCAAGAAACTGTTCTGAGAGCTCCCCTCTCCAGGTCGCTACTGAGGGATGATCCGCTTGCAGGTTTGCTCGTAAGCCCGCGCCAAATAGGTGACGACCACCTGGCCGGCCTCCTCGGCGCTGTGACCGAAAACGATGATGCCGTCCTCGTGCCCGCCCATGGCCAGGATGCGAGTCGCTGACAGGGTGCTGCCGCTGAAGAGACGCTGCACGTCGAGAGCCATCTGGGGGGTGCCATAGCCAATGCGCGGGTCGGTGATCGGGATGCGGAGAGAGCGCGCTCGCTGCCAGATCATGGGGCTGTGCGCATGAAACACGAACCGAATCGCCGGCGAGAGATCGTAGATGGCACCGTGGGTCATCGTCTCTGACGACGGCTCTGAAAGCCCCTGACTGCACACGCGGTTCTGGTGGTAGTCGTATTCGTCCACGACACAGAGATGACTGAGACCGATGTTGCCCAACCCGCTGGTCTGGGTCCCGGTAATCATCATGGCCCGCTTACCGAGCACAGCACCGGCAGGCCCGACCCGTCCGCTCACATTCCCATAGCCAGCGCCGCCGTACCGAGCTGGGTCCTCGCCCACCAGCTGCATCTTGGCCAGCACCTCACGCCAGGCAATCAGCTTGCTCGCCAAATCCCCATAACGCATCGGATCCAGCGCTTGACGGCGGTGCTGCGCCTTGAACTGGACGACCCCTTCGTCAACCATAGGCGCAGCCTAGTACTGCAGCGCACGGGGTCGTGCCGAGTTTTTCACCTGGCAGTCGGCAGCTGCCTTCCAGGTGTCGCGGCCCTGCAAATCGTGGTACGAAATGGCCGAATGTGTCGAAAATTCGACACTAACTCGGCAGATCCGACCCTCGTCGTTCCGGCGACGGCCCCGGGCCCGGACCATGCGCCCAAGGTTGCTGCGGCCCTCGCCACGACGTCCTGCCAGCCGGACGGGCAGTAACCAACACCTGGAATGAAGGTCCCCAAGTGGTAGCACTCGCAACTCGCCGGCGCGTCGGCATCGAGAAGATCTGGGTCTATCCCTGCGCAGCCAAGCTCGACTTTCGACAGCTCGCCAAGGCCCGAGACGAGGATCCCGATCACCCCACCAAACTGCTGATGATGGACCAGCGGGGCGTCAACCCGTGCTGGGAAGATCCGGTGACGATGGCGGTCAATGCCGCCAAGCCGATGCTCAGCGACGAGGATCGCGCGTCCATCGAGCTGCTCATCTTTGGCACCGAGTCCTCCGCCGACCAGGGCAAGCCCCTCAGCACCTTCGTGCATCGCTTCCTCGATCTGGGGCCCAGCGTTCGCAACTGGGAGACCAAGCACGCCTGTTACGGCGGCACGGCGGGCGTCATGACCGCCGCTCACTGGGTGGCCAGCGGCGTAGCACCAGGCAAGAAAGCCTTGGTGGTCACCGCCGACCAGTCACGCATGAACCTGGGCGAGCGCTGGGAGTTCGTCATGGGGGCCGGCGCCTCAGCCATGCTGATCAGCGATCAGCCTGACATCGTCGAGTTCGAGCTGGAGACCAACGCCTATTGGGCCAAAGAGGTCGGTGACACCTTCCGACCCACCTCGACCGACGAGGCCGGCAATACGGACGAGAGCCTCTACTGCTATCTCGAAGCCCTCGACGGCGCCTACGCCCACTTCAAAGAGAAGAACGATTTCGACTTCGACAAGCGCTTCAAGCAGCACATCTACCACGTGCCCTTCAGCGCCATGTCCCGCCGTGGCCATCGGGCGGTCATGAAGCGCGACTACCGCATGAAGCGCGCCGAGCTCGAAGAGAGCTTCGAGCGCAAGGTAAAGCCCAGCCTGACCTTCTCCAGGCAGCTCGGCGGCATCTACACCTCGGCCAACTTCATTGGCCTGGTGGGCACCATCGCAGCAGCCGACGATTTGGCGCCAGGCGACCACCTCAGCCTCTTCTCTTATGGCTCAGGTTCGTGCTCCGAGCTCTACAGCGTCACCTTGGGCCCGAAGGCCAAAGAATGGGTCGCCAAGATGGACCTGCAGAAGGCCATGGACGACCGCCGAGACCTGACGGTCGACGAATACGAAGCCCTCGAGAAAGAGCGCACCAGCTATGTCGACGTGGCCACCTACGAGCCGAAGCTCGACGCGGTAGCGGGCCTCTACGACAGCCACTATGTGGGCAAAGACAAGCTCGTGCTCGAGAGTCTGAAGGGCCACTTCCGCCACTACGCTTGGAGATAGGGGGGCACGGTGAAGGTCTGCTGCGAGGACCAGAGCGGGCCGGTCTGGCGCGTCGCCCTCTTGCCTGACGAGGGACAAGACGTCACCATCACCCTGAGCGGGCTCGAGCAGCTCGACATCATCCTCAGCACCGCAGCAGAGGCTGCGTCATGTCGGGTGATCGTCCTCGACGGCGCCCCTGGCTGCTTCTGCCGGGGCATGGACCTGCAAAGCGCCAGCGATCTGCCCGAGGCGGAGCGACAGGAGGGGTCACGCCTCTATGCTGAGAGCCTGTGCCGCTTGCGTGAAGCGCGACAGCTCATCGTGGCGGCCGTCGACGGCGACGCCCTGGCAGGCGGTCTCGGGTTGGTGGCCGCCGCCGATGTAGTCATCGCCACCGAGCGCAGCATCTTTGGTCTCCCAGAGCTCATGCTGGGCCTCTTACCGGCCATGGTGCTGCCCCTGCTGATGGAGCGCATCGGACGCCACCAGGCACGCCGCCTGGCACTGGGTGCCGTCAGCGTCGCGGCGCCTCGGGCCCTCAGCCTGGGCCTGGTCGACGAGCTGGTCGAGGACGCCGAGCAACTGGAGCGCAAGCTGCGTTCAGTATTGAAGAGCGCGCTGCGAGTTCAGCCTGACGCGGTGGCCGAGCTCAAGCGGTTCACCACCGAGATCGCCTTCATGACCCTTCGCGATGCCGTCGCCGCCGGCAAAGCGCTGACCGACGAGCGGCTCAGCCGCCCCGAGACCTTGGCGGCCATTGATGACTTCCTATCCGGCGAGCCCCTGCCATGGCTAGATCGCTATCGCCCGGCCCGCCCTAACCGCAAACCTTGACGCCGTCCATCCCGGCACTGGAACAGCTCATGGCGACCGAAGATCTCATTGCCCTCGAACAGGACGACGACGGTATCGTCGTGCTCACGATGGCCGACGAAAAGCGCCGCAACGCCCTGGGCGCCGAGTTCGTCGAGCAGCTCACCGACCGGCTGAACGATCTAGCTGCCGACCGGCAGGCCAAGGTCTGTGTCGTTTGCGGTCTCGACGAGCAGTTCTGCTCTGGCGGGGACAAGCAGATGCTGCTCGATCTGGCCAACGGCAAGGTCACCGCGACGGACATCATGCTCTCCCGAGCCATGATCGAGGTGCCGATCCCCACCATTGCGGCGATGGCCGGCCACGCCGTGGGCGGTGGCTTGGCGCTGGGCTTGTGCTGCGACATCGTGCTGATGGGAGAAGAGAGCAGCTACGGCTGCAGCTTCATGAACATGGGCTTCACCCCCGGCATGGGCACCACCAAACTGCTGCAGGTGGCGGTGGGCGACTTCATTGCGGCCGAGATGATGTTCGGAGGCCAGTTCTTCCGGGGCCGTCACTTCAAGGGGCGCTCAGGCATCAACTACATCTTGCCGCGCGAGAAGGTCGTACCCAAAGCCATGAAGCTCGCTCAGCGCATCGCAGAAAAGCCGCGGGCCTCCCTCGAGCTGCTGAAGCGCAATCTGTCGCTCGGCAAGCGACAGGCCTTCGAGCAGTCGCGAACCGACGAGTCGTTCATGCACGAAATCAGCTTCTCGTTAGAGGAGACCAAGGCGCTGATTGAGGCTCATTACCACGAGGCGGGCGACTGACCCTCGACGCCACGCCGCCCTAGTGCACCCCAATCGCTTCCCCGGCCCCCGCCGTCAACTCGAAGACCGCGCAGCCCCCGTCGCCGACGACGACGTTCCCTTGGCTGGTGCCCCCGACGCTAGTGGTGACCGTCTGGCCTGGAGTGAAGCCGGCGACCAAGTGTTGATAGGTCCCGCCGCTCTGCAGCTGATAGTCGACAGCGCTCGCGCCGCCTGAGGAGCGAGGAAACACCACCACCCAGCCGGCAACCTGCACGCCGAGCGACCCGCTGTGCTCGAGCAGCACCGCCTCATCGGCAGGCACCGCCGTGGCGCCAGCGTCATCGACGAACAGCACGTGCAGAAAGTAGTCCTCAGTGCTCGCTTGCCCGGGAGTCACTTCGAGCCGCCAGCCGCCTGGGACAATACCCTTGTCAGCCGGATCCCCCTCGGCCCCGTTCGGATCGAGGGGGTAGTTCTGACCGTCCACCCAGAACTCCTGCCCCACCCCGCCCACCAGGCTCAGCTGAGCGTCGGTCGGGTAGAGGGTCAGGCTCGTGAGCCGTCCGGCGCCGTGCTCGGCAGCCATCAAGGGCCCCGTCGTGGTCGGTTGCTCGACGGTGTGCAGCACGAAGCGCTTCTCGAGAGCCGCGCTCGACGAGGTGACCCGATCGAACAGCACCGTCACAGGATGGGCCGCCGTGGTCGCCCGCAAGAAGGCGACTTCACGCTGCGCCAGCGTCACTCGCGCCGGATCGTAGGCCTTGGTGGCATCGCCCCAGGCATAGGTCAGCTCTTCTCGATCTTCGTATCGAACAATGCCATCGAGGCTGGCCGAGCCACCGGGCGCGATGTCCGCCAGGGTCCGCGGCTCGCTGTTGAACAGCTGCCCGCCATCGTTGGACACCTCGTCGCCATAGAGGGTCATCGTCTGGCTTGGATCGAAGACCACGATGCCATTGTGAGCAATGGTGCGGGTGAAGTAGTTGCGCCAATGAGAGGTGCCGTATTGATCGTAATACCCAGAGTCGATGGCCAGTGGCGTCTGGTAATGAAGGGTGAAGGTGTTCTCGTCTCGGTGATGATGGTTGGTCGAGAAGAAGGCACCTGACTTGAAGGTGAAGTGGGTCGCGCCACCGTCCCAGCCATCTCGAGCCACGACCAAGCCGGCATTCTGGAACAGTCGCCCTTTGGGCAACTCGGTAGGTGCCACCGACTCGACGGCGTCATCCCACACCAGCAACTGCATGAGCGGGTTGGACGTCGGCTCGAGCTTCTCCTCGATGAACCAGCGGGCCTGACCTCGTTTGCCAATACCAGCGGCGTAGACCGAATTGATCGAGCCTAGCGACAGCCCAATGCTGAAGGCATCACCAGCCTGGGGGAAGAGGTCGTCGCCCCGCATGCCGTAGAGATACCAATCACCGGTCTCGGCGATCCAATCGTCGAGCAACACGTCGTTGGTCCCCACCGTCCAAACCAGATAGGGCAGATCGAAGTTGGTATAGCTGGCCGAATAGGCCCAACCCATATGGTAGCCGCCGTCGTCGGCAATCCACGCCTGGGCGGGATAGAAGCCTTCGGCAATGTGGCTGCGACATTGTTGCAAGAGCTCGTCGGCCTCATCGTAGTCACCGTGGAGCGCGATCAGCCCCATGGCAAAGGCCGCATAGCCCCAGCGCTCGTGACCCCCGATATAGCCTGGATCTTGAATGTAGCCCCAGTCCCGTAGGGCCTCCACATAGGCCACTAGGCCCGTGCGAATCGCAGCTCGATCCTCAGCGGACATGCGATCGTAGAGCCAGTCATAGACGGTGGCCATTCGCTGGAGCCGAGACCGCAGTGAGGTATCGTCCTCGGGGATCTCGAGCGCCGCCAGCGCCTTAGCCCAGCTGACCGCCCAGTCGAGATAGGCCCCGTCGTCGTTCAGCAAGGCGAGCAGCGCCACCGCCCGCCCTTTCCTGCCATACCAACCCTTCACGTTGTCCGTCGCGGTGCTGCCGGTCGGATCTTCTTCGGCCATCGATGAGGCCATCCAGGTCAGCTCGTCCCACTGGTCGGCCAGCGGCCCGCCGCTGCGTTCGATGAGCCAGGGGATGTCCGCCTGGCGAAAATACAGTCGCGGATGACTTGGGTGAACCTGGAAGATGTCGTCAGGCTGGAGAAAATAGTGGGGCGTTTCGCCTTTCGATGGGTACCAGCCCTCGGGGCCAGGATTGGCGCCACCGGCCGCCCCCTCGCCGCCGCTACCCCCCGCGCCGCCGCCGGCCGCCCCCGTGCCGCCGCCCCCTGCAGTGCCATCGTCTCCACAGCCGACAAGCGAGCCCGCCGCGAGGCAGGCCGCACAGGCCACCGACCACCAAGGCGCTCTGTTCATGTGACTCCTCCCACACCCCTTTCCCCCACCTCTGTGGAGGCAACGGACCTCGACCTTCGAGGCTAAGCAGCCCGAACCGGTTTGTCGAGCCACCCCAGCGCGTTATCGTGGGCCAGCTCAACCGGGGAGCCTGCTCAACCTGGAAGGATGGCCTGCTCATGATCCGTTTAGACGGCATTGTTCCGACCCTCGTCATGCTGACCCTGGCGACGATGACGGCCAGCTGTGGAGGCTCCGCTCCGCCACCGGACGACCAGCCGAGCGTCGTGGTGGTCCCCCCCATCCAGACGATCGCCGCCGCTGACGAGCCACCGCCAGGAGAATGGCCCGACAAGCCTGACGAACCACGGACCGGACCAGCCCACGTCGCCGTCGCCTGTCAGTTTACCGACGGCTGGGTGAGCGTGCTCCCCACCGAGCTCTACGATCCGGGCGAAGAGTTTCTGATGCAGGCCCTCATCGGTCTGGCCGAAGAGCCCAGTTTCTGGGAGCAGGCCGGCTACGGACGCTTTCGAGACCATCGAGCCACACGCTGCACCGATCGGGGCACCACCGTCGATGTGCCTACCGGCAGCCATTACCTGCTCATCGGCTGGGCCAACCAATTCTCGGTAAAGGGTCAGTACCGAGACAACGGCTATCTCGAGCAGATCACCCTGCAGCCAGGTGAGACTCGGCATTTCAAGATCACCACGGACCGCTTGACCCATACGTGGTTGTGCATCTCCTGCCCCTACTTGCTCGCCCATGGCGCCGGCGGTCTCGACGAGCTGGGCCAGGTGCTGGTCGATCGCTACACCCGACGTCGCAAAGGAACGGACGTGGTGCAGGCCCAAGTGGCGGTACAGGATGGGCGAGTCACGCTAACCATCGCCGAGCGAGAGCCGGAGATCACTCACCTCGACGCCATTGAGGTGACCACCGCCAATCGCAGGCTGTCACTCGCCCTCGCCGCGCCTGCGGCCCTGCGCCAGATCGACGGCCAGGGCCTGCAACTATCGATGGGCGAGCAGCTCGACTTGGTCTTCGAGGCGCCCACTGTCCCTGACGGGCTGATCGATGTGGAGATCCACGTCACGGGCCATTACGAGCCCGTGGGCCCGCTGTTGTGAGGCGGGCCACTTCAGCCTTCGGAATCGCCCTCGCCCTGGTGGCGGCAGGCTGCGCCAAGCCACCGGCCGGCGTGCCCGAAGGTTGTGCCTATGGCGTGGTCGACCTGCACGTGGACCTACCCTTTCAAGTCCACTACCGCGGCCGATCGCCAGACCTGTCTCAGCCGGGCAGTGATGTCACCACGGCCAGCTTGCGCGCTGGCTGCGTGCAGCTCGTGGTCCTGTCGCTCTTCCTCCCCACCGGCCTGAGGCCTCGACCCCACTCGCTGGACGAGCTGCTCGCCGTACTCGCCACCGGGGAAGCCATCGTCGCCGCCAACCCGCTGCTGACGCTCTCACCAGGGTCGGGCGTGAGCGTAGTCTTTTCCTTGGAAGGATCGCAGGCCGTCGCCGCTCGGCCCGACCTGATCCCCTCGCTGGTCCAGCGGCGGGTGCTGCTCTTCGGTCTGGTCCACGCCCATCACAACGATCTGGCCGACTCGTCATCCGACCCCCATCCTGGACGTGGCGGGCTCACCCCGGCGGGCGAGCGTTTCGTCGACGCCGTCTATCGGGCAGGCGCCCTGGTGGACCTGTCTCACGCTTCAGATGAGGCGTTCGAGGATGTCGCCCGCATCGCCCACCAATGGGGCCGACCCCTGGTTGCGACTCACTCCAACGCCCGGGCCATCACACCCCACCGTCGCAATCTGACCGACGCCCAGCTGCGAACGATTGCGTCTTCAGGCGGTATCGTAGGCCTGGCCTTCCACTCACCCTTCTTGCGGCACGATCGAAAGCAGGCCACGGCCAACCAGGTGGCTGGCCACGCCCGCCACCTGATGGAAGTGATGGGACCAAGCCACGTGGCCATCGGGTCGGATCTGGACGGCCTCATCCACCATGCCGCCGGCCTCGAGTCTCACCAGGGCATAGCGGCATTGATTAGCGCGCTGCACCGCCAGGGCATCGACGGAGAGCCGCTCCACGCCTTGCTGCGCGACAACGCGCTGCGGGTGTTGGCACCGCTGGGCCGACGATCAAGACGGCGCTAGTAGCCAATCGTCATCCCCTGGCGTTGCTAAGCACGATCGTGACGTCCGATCTGCCGCCTTTGGCGCGCAGACTGCATCCTTCTGGGTGTCTCTTGGCTTATCGCGAGACCAAGGGCCTACCAAGAAGATGATCCCCATCGGACGAGGAGAAATAATGAATAGAGACTATCGGCCGCATATCCTGATCGCGGTCTCCTTCTTTGCTTTATGGCTGTCCGGCTGCACCACTCGAGTTCATGGGTATGCATACGCCGACGTGCCAGAGGTCTATTACGAGCAACCCGAATTCGTGGCCGTCGCCCCAGATGTCTGGGTGGTCTCCAATCACCACACCACGGTCTACTATCATGCCGGGTACTACTGGCACCTCGACAGCGGCGCCTGGACCCAAACCTCAACCTGGGGCGGCGCCCGGGTCAGAGTCCATACCCTTGCCGTGCCTGGGGTGATTGCCCATCGGCAGCATCACGTTTACGCCGGTTATCGAGGCCACGCCCAAGCAGAACGGCATCACAGACCGGCCCGCCCAGCTACGCACCATCGCCCCCAGGCCCGCCATAATCGCGCCGATCGAGCACCTAATCGCCCTCACGGCCCAGCCATGCACCGTGGCAAGGCAAAGGAGCGACGACCTGCGGCTCGGAAGCAGCGGCCCATCGTCTGGAAGCAGCGGCCCGCGGCTCGGAAGCAACGGCCCGCGGCTCGGAAGCAACGGCCCGCGGCTCGGAAGCAGCGGCCCGCGGCAAAGGAGCGACGGCCTGCAGCAGGAAAGCGGCGTCCCGCGACCAGTCCCCGTCGCCCATCATCGCCTATGACGCGCCCGACGGTGCCGCATCGAACCGATAAAAAGCCAAAGCGTCAGCCCAAGCGAGACAACAAAAAGAAGAATCAAGACCGACCGCGCCGTCGCTGATGATGATAACGAGTGCGACAGGTAGCCCGCGCAACTGCGGATCATCTGTCGCGCCCGAGGTCGCTATCCTGGGTCATTTCCTCCTCGATACTCAATGTCCTCCGCCGCCAGCAGCAAACCACTCCCATGATATGCTCCGACCATGTCACCTCGCCGATGGCACCTCGCTCTAGCTGTGCTGGTGCTGTGCGGCTGCGATGACGAGAGCACTGCCGGCGGCGATGGTGGGCAAGCACCCGTCTCTGACTGCCCTACCCCGAACCGCGTCATCGGCGACGGAACCTGCGTCGCCCCTGGCATCCAAGACTCGGGCTGCCTCGCCGGTGAGGTCACCCTCGACGATGGCAACTGTTTGCCTGCAGGCGTCCCGGCCGCGGTGGTGAGCGAGGGCTTCTTGCCCGTCGATGGCGGCTTCGAGGCGATCCTGCCGTCGTCCCCCTGCACCACGGGCATGATGGCCGTGCCCGGCGACGCCACCTGTCGCCCGGTGATGGATTGCGGCACCGGGCGCTGGGGCAATCTGCCGGTCGACACGGCCACCATTTACGTCGATCAGAGCCATGGGGGCGCGAGCACCGGCAGCGAGGCAGAGCCGTTTACGACGATCGCCGAAGCGATCGCAGCAGCCCCTGCAGAAGCCCTGATCGCAGTCGCTGCCGGCAACTACGCCGAGGAGCTGACCATCCAAGGCAAAGCGGTGCGGCTTTGGGGCGTGTGTCCCGAACAGGTCGAGGTGTTCGGCGGCGCGGTATCCCAGGGGGTCATCACCATCCTCGGCGGCGCGTCGGGCAGCGAGGTGGGTGGCGTGGCCTTGAGCGGCCCCGATCACGGTTTCTTGATCTCCGGCTCGACAGATCTGGTGATCGATCGGGTCTGGATCCACGACACCGGCTCCCGGGGCCTCGAGCTCGACGATTACTTTGGCGCTACGTCGGTGACCTTGCGCGATTCGCTCGTCGAACACGCCCGCGGGGTCGCCGCTTTCCTCTGGGGTTCGGCGCTCACCGTCGAGGACAGCATGATGCGCGACACGGCGACGAGCCTCGGTGAGGCCACCGGCCATGCCATCGTGGCGCGGCTTCCGGCGAGCGGCGCGCCGACGCTACTGACCGTCCGCGGCTCCTATCTGACCGACAACGCCAACATCGGCATCTGGGTGCTCGGGGCGCAGGCCGTCGTCGAAGACACCGTCATCGGTGGCCCCACCCCCCAGGCGGACCGGGGCATCAACCTTTACGAGGACCCCGCGACGGGCATCCGCGGCCAGATGACGATTCGCAGGACGCTCATCGAGAACATGCAGTTGGTCGCACTCTATGCCCAGGCGGCGGATCTCGAGGTCGAGCACTCGGTCGTGCGCGGCACGGTGTCGCAAGCCGCAGACGGTCTCTTTGGGCGCGGCGTGAGCATCGAGGACGACCAGGTGAATGCGCAACGGGCCAGCATCGTGATGCGATCGTCGTTGATCGAGGGGAACCAAGAGCTCGGCGTAATGGTCAGTGGCGCCGACGGAACCCTCAGCGGGATCATCGTCCGTGACACGGCGCCGCAGACTTTCGGTCAAAGGCTCGGTCGCGGCATCGCCACCGAGGCGAGCTTCATCACCGGGCAACGGGGCAACCTCACCGTCCTCGGATCGCTAATCGAGCGCAATCACGAGGTGGGCCTCTTCGTCAGCGGCAGTGACGCCCTGATCGACGGCACCATCGTGCGCTTCACGGCACCCAACGGAGACAATCCTGCCAGCGGCGCAGGAATTGCGGCTCAGGATCAAACCCCAACGGGCGCGAGCGCCTGGCTGACGGTTCACGGCTCCCTCATCCACGACAACATCCGTGCGGGCCTGGTGACCAATCAGGTCACCGTCACCATCACCGGCACCGCGATCCGCGACACGGCATTGGTCCCAGACAGCGGCCATTTCGGCGACGGCGTGAGCCTCATCGATAGCAACGCAGATCTGAGATACACGTCCATCGAGCGAAGCGCCCGAGCGGGCTGCGCGCTCTGGGGCTCGGTGGCCCGAGTCGAAGCCTTAGCGCTCGACTGCAACGTCATCGACATGGCCATCAACGAAACCACGCCTGGCACGACCAAGTTCGACAACGCCGGGTGCAACGTCTGTGGTTGTGCGAACCAGGTGGTGCCCTGCAAGGCCCTGACGAGCACCTTGTCGCCCCCCGCTCCGCTCGACACGGCACAGTGAGATCGGCTGGTGCTGTATCGGTCCTCAGGGCCGCTCGGACACCAGCGCAGTCGAACACCGCAGCCAGTGAGGGTCCAGTGAGGGTAGAGTGCACCCATGGAAGGCTCGCCCTTTTCGATCACCGTGCCCGAGGCCGTAGCCCAAGTCCGGGCGCGCAATGGCTCGCTCAACGCCTATATCAACACCCGGCTGGACGCTGCACTGACCGATGCCGAGCAGCGGGCCACCGAGCCGCCTCGATCGCCGCTGCACAACGTGCCCTTCGGTTTGAAGGACGAGTGGGAGACCCTCGATCTACCGACGACCGGAGGCTCCTATCGCCACTGGAATCGACAGTCGCCGAACAACAGCATCGTGTTCGACCAGTTCGACCAAGCCGGCGCTGTCTTGATCGGCAAGACCAACCTCAGCGATCTCGGGCTGGCCCCCGAGTCGACAAACCACATCATCGGCCCGACCCGCAATCCATGGGACCAGTCACGCACCGCGGGCGGCAGCTCGGGCGGTGCCGCCGCTGCCGTCGCCGGGGGCATGCAGGGTTTCGATTGGGGCACCGACATCGGCGGCAGCATCCGCCAGCCCGCCGCCTTCTGCGGCATCTTGGGCATGCGCCTCGCCAGCGAGACCTGGCCGCTGCACGACTCCTTCCCGGTGATCCCTGGGCCGTTGAGTTGGATGTGTGGTCAAGGACCGCTCACCCGAACCACCGAACAAATGCGGGCTGTCTTAGAGATCGCAGCACCCCGCTTGCGAACCGGCACCAGCCGCTCGTTTCAGCCGCGGGCGGCCATGCTCTACGCGCCCGAATCGCTCGGACAATGGCCGACCTTCGTCGCCGACGTGACCCCTCACATCGAGACCGCCTTCGATGCCAGCGTCCAAAGAAACCACGGGCTTCCCAAAGCCACCCGCATTCGCAACATCTACAGCGCGGTATGGGCCTCCCACCTCGAAGATCTCGTCGAAGCCGATCCGACGCTAACCCTCACCTCCGCTTTGACCGCCTCGGTGAGCGCACTCTTGTTGGGCCCCCAGCGCGGCGACCGACGCCTCCACCCACAGTGCGCCAAGCTGCTAGTGCTGATGGCCCTCGGCCGGGTCACCATCTTCCACAACCGCAAGCGTGCCCTGCAGGGCGCCGATCTGGTGCGCGACCAATTCCGTGCCCTGTGGGACAAGGGCTACGTGGTCGTGGCCCCAGCGAGCACCCTGCCCGCCTCCCTTCACGGACAAGGCAACCGCGACCACGCCGAGGTCCTCTTCTCCACCGCCCCCGGCAACTTGGCCGACGCCACCGGCTTGTCGATCCCCTTCGGCCGCTTCGGCACCATGCCGCGGTCGCTCCAACTCATGGGCCCCCCAGGCAGCGAAACCGAGCTCTTGGATCTGGCCGATCGGTTGATCTCATCGCGGGATGCTGATCCGGCGCTGACGCCACAGCCTTGGCCGTAGCGCCATAGCTGCGCTTCAAGACCCAGTGTCAGCCGGTTCTTGCTCGCTGCCCGTTTCGCATCGCGGCGCGAAGGCGGAGCTGTAGGGTCACTGCACGAACGCCTCGCTCACAGGCCGGCTGGTTGCGCAGCTTGCGGACGGCGCGAGGCCCAATACCCAGCTGCTCTGCGATGACGCGGGTCGCGGGACGCTCGCGCCCACTGGCGACTCGTGGGGTCCACATGGCGTGGACGGCGGCGCGCCGGGCTTGCACCACAGCGCTGGTGTTGCCGCGCAACACGGGCACGCCGTAGGCCGCTGCCGCAGCGGTGGCGAGATCTGCGATGTTGGCGACCGCGCCATTCAGATCGAGGTCGCCCCAATGGCTCAACAGCTCTCGATCGTCGATACGGGGAAGCCACCGGCGAAGGTTGTCGCGGGTGTAACGGCCCAGTAGGCGCATGCCCAGCAGGTCGGGGAGGTTGCTGGCCGTGTGGAACGGATCCTGGTCGATGCCGTGATGCTCCTCCTGTCGAAAGCAGTAGTGCAGCAGATTGCCGAGATGCTGCTGGTCGAGGACCGGCTTGACCCGTGCGCGCTCGAAGGCGACGGGCAGGCCGAGCCGGTGCTGGAGCGAAACTTCCGTGCGCCGCGCATACTCGAAGGCATCCGCCTCGCTGCACGCCGATTCGACGTGGACGTGGGTATCCGAGCCGCGAAACGCAAGCAGCGAGTACTCACGTCCAATGGTCAGCACCGAGCGCGCCAACCCACAACGCGCGGCCACCGTCGGCGCGATAACCCGCCGATCGACGAGCCCGAGCATGATGTGGTGCGCGAGGGGAGCTGACATGAGCGTACCGTCGACCCGTGACCCGGTGGCCCGGTCGACTCCGTGGGCTGAAAGGCAGCGTTCCAGACTGGCTGGCCTCCCATGCAATAAACCGCGCGTTTGGACACCACGCCCGGGAAACCGGAACGAACCCTGGGGGAACGATTCATTCGGGCCCAGTTCGTTCCGCCTTGTGACGGAAACGCAGCCCTAGGTAGTTGATCTCTGGTTGAGCGAAGGACTCGCTCGGGCACAACGCCCGAGAAACCGGAACGAACCCCGGGGGAACGATTCATTCGGCCCCAGTTCGTTCCGCTTTCACCCGTTACATCGCCACGACGCATGACCAGTTGCGCATGAGCATCGAAGGGCCGTCATGTGAGGTGGCGCTCAACCGTCGTCCCACTCGCCGCCAGAACAAAACGCCCACCATGTCCCGGGTGCCGCAGCCCTAGTGATAGAGTCGGATCCATGGGTTGGCATCGAACGGTAGCGCTCACGTGTTGTGCCCTGGCCATCGGCTGCGACTCCGAATCGGAATGGTCACCCACCAGCTCGGGGACTGGCGGAGCCAGCAGCACCAGCAGCAGCAGCGGCACCGGTGGCTCGGGCGGCATCGCCACCGCTCCCAGCGACGACTGCGGCAGCGTCAGGCTCACGGCCTATACAGCCAGCCCGCGGGGCTGGTGCGAATTCGATCGCACCGATTCAATCTTGCCAGCCTCGGTGCTCGATGGCCTGACCCTAGCAATCGCCGAGCCCTACAACGGCAGCTCCTACGGCGGCGAGCCGGGTGAGTCCTGCGGTGAGTGCTGGGAGATCGACACCATCACCGGCACTCAGGTCGTCATGGTCCACGACTTGTGCCCCATCCAGGGCAACCCGCTGTGCGCCGGCGGCCATTTCCACTTCGATCTGTCCACCGAGGCAGGTGCGGTGCTCGATGCCGGCGGCCTCGACGAAGCCCAGGCCCGGCGGGTCCCCTGCCCAGTGACCGGCAATGTCCACGCCCAGATCACCGACCGCAACGAGTGGGGCTACCTGCGGCTGGCTTTCGTCAATCACCGCATTCCAATTCGCACCGCCGAGTTCCGCAGCGCCGCCGGCGGCGACTGGCTCCCAGTTCAGCGCAGCGGAGGCGCCTGGCACGTCGACGATGGCGGCGACCCCTTTGCATCCGATGGCCCAGGTGCCGTGTTTCGCCTAACCAGCGCCCAGGGCGAGGTCCTCGAGACGCCCAACGCCCTCACCTATGACGTGACCACCGGTCAGAGCTTCGACCTGGGCGCCCAGTTGACCGACCAGACCCCCTCGACCGGCGGCACCTGCGAGTTCGAGCCCCCCGCCCAAATCTATGGGGACAGCTATGGCGGCATCCCCGAGGTGCGCTGGGCGATCAACCCTTGGGGGGATGCCACCGCCTCAGAGTCCACCGACGGCTGTCACGACGGCTCGTGCATCCAAGTCGACCAACTCGGCCAGTACAGCGGCTTGCACCTGTACTACCGCCAGCCTTTCCCCACCGCGACGTTCGCCACCGTCTCGCTCCGCTTCCGGGCCTCATCGGGTGACGGCGACCTGGTCGTGGCCCCGAGCTTGGACGGTGAGCGCTGCACCGAGACCTCCGCCACCGTCGGCCCCGACTGGAGTGAGGTGACCATAGACTTGGCGACGGTTTGCCCAGGCTTGGACCACATCAATGGCGTAACGGTCGACAACCCGTCGAGCCCCAAGGTGTTGTTGATTGACGATGCTCGTTTCGAGCACTGAGTGCCCTTGGGCGCCGCTCAGCAGGGGGGCCGCTCTGCCAGGAGCGCCAGGCCCTTCCCCGGGCTTGCACAAAGGCGCTACCTTGGTGAGATGGCGCGCGCTTTCGCCCTAGTGCTGCTCACCGCCCTTATGGGATGCGGCACAGCGGGCGACGATGGCGACGGACCCGACCCCGCGCCAAGCTGCGACGACCCGCTGGCGCTCGCCTTGCCCGACGGAAGCTGCCTCCGCCCCGGCATCCCTCCCGATGGCTGCGCCGAAGGCTTCGTGCACGACGGCGAATACGGTTGTGATGCCGTGCTGCCGCCCGAGCCCTGTCCGCCCGGCCTCATGGCGGTGCCCGGCGAGACGGTGTGCCGGCCGATCATGGTGTGCGGCGCAGGCCGCTGGGGCGACCTGCCCGTCGAGGCAACCACCGAGCACGTCGACCAGAGCTACGCCGGCACGGACAGCGACGGCAGCGCCGACCGGCCCTGGACGATCATCCAAGACGCCATCTCCGCGGCAGCCCCCTCGGCCCTGGTGGCGGTGGCGGCGGGGACGTATCACGAAACCCTCCTCATCGAAGGCAAACCGGTGCGCCTGTGGGGCCTGTGCCCCGAGCTGGTCACCATCCAGACGACCGGCACCAGCAGCGATTGCCCCGCGGCCGCCGTCTGTGTCAAATCCGGCGCGACCGGAACGGAGGTGGGCGGCGTTGCGCTGACTGGCCCGGGACTCGGGCTCGCGGTGTCAGGCTCCACGGCGGTGCGCCTCGACCGGGCCTGGGTGCACGGGTCCCAAGCAGGCATCAATGTGCAAGACACGCTCGGTCCCACGGCGCTCGCGGTGCACGACACGCTCGTCGAAGAAAACCACAGCAACGGCGTGTTCATCAGCGCGTCAGACCTGACCATGGAGGCCACGGTGGTGCGCAAGACGTTGCCCAATGCCTCCGACCAGACAGGGGGACGCGGGCTCAGCGTCCAAGAATCCTGCATGGCCACCCCCGACGGGGTGGTCTGCGACCCAATGGCCCGCAGCTCTGCCGTGGTGCGGGGCTCGCTCCTGGAAGAGAACCACGGCGTCGGCGTGTTCGTCGCCACTTCGGACCTGACGATGGAGGCCACGGTAGTGCGCCAGACGTTGCCACGGGCCTCCGACCTGACGGGGGGACGGGGGATCAGCGTCCAAGCGTACTGCAGCGCCACGTCGAGCGGACCGGTCTGCGACCCGATGGCGCGCAGCTCGCTCGTGCTGCGGGGCTCGCTCGTGGAGGAGAACCACGACGTCGGCGTCAACGTCACCGCTTCGGACCTGACGATGGAAGCCACGGTGGTGCGCCAGACGTGGCCCGAGGCCAGCGACCAGACGGGCGGAGGCGGGCTCAGCGTGCAATTGCCCTGCCTCGTCGCGCCAAGCGGGCTGGCCTGCGACCTGACGGCGCCCGCGGTTGCCGTAATACGAGGCTCGCTGGTGGAGGGCAGCCGCAAAGGCGGCGTGGCGGTCCTCTCCTCGGACTTGACGATGGACAGCTCGGTGGTCCGCAATACCCAAGCCCAAGCGAGCGACGATATGCTGGGTGACGGCATGGCCGTGGGGCTCGGCGCGACCGCCACTCTGAGCGCCACCGCGGTCTTCGACAGCGCCCGGGCCGGTCTGTCGCTCTTTGGCGCGGTGGTGTCGCTGCGCTCCGCGCGCCTCGGCTGCGCCGCTTTTCCTCTCGCCGGCGAGTCCATCAACGGCGTCGATTTCGAGCTAGTCAACCAGGGCGACAACTTCTGCGGCTGCCCGACGCCCATCAGCCCCTGCAAGGTCGTCAGCGCCGGGCTCGAGCCGCCCGATGCTCCCCCAGATTACTGAGAGCCCGAGTTGCTCGGGGCGCGCTACGCAGCCGGCACGCATTTGAGCTCTCCGCCCAGCGGCGGGCAAATTAGAAAACGTTTTCTAATTTGGCGGACTGATCGTGGTGGTCTGGCGTCTGGTCACTCACCTAGCTCGAACAGCTCTGCCAATTGCTCGGCGGCCTCGAGCAGCACGATGTAGAGCTCTTCCATGGGCTCCCGGTCGATGAGCTCCGAGTGCTCTGCCAGCGCGGCGGTGGCGCGCAACACTCCCCGTACTCGGCGTCGGTATTGCCCCACCAGCTTGTCTGAGGCTTCCTCCTCCGACAACGCACCGGTCAATTCGGCGATCACCATGATCAGCTCACGCACGGTCATCAGCTCCAGCGTGGTCATCTTGTCGGTATCACCAATGCGGTGCTTCTTGCGCTTGAGCAAGGTCCTCATGGCTTGCCCATCCAGCGTCATCAACAGATAGACTTTCGACGGTCCGAGCGGAGCGAGCTTATGGTAGAGGCCAGGATGAATCGCCGCCCATTCGCGCAGGTGCATGTAGCTATGAGCGCTGCGCTGAGTGAAGGGCACCGACTCGTCGAGCCATGAGAGCCACTCGCCATGGTCGAGCTGCTCCTGCACCTCGGCCAAGATCCCCCCAATCTCTACCCGGGCATCGACATTCAGCTTCCCGGTCCGCTGAGTAATCGACAGAATCCGCCCAGTCAGCGTCCGAATCGCCCCAGAGCCCCGAGTCAACGTCACTGTGGTCGCCGGTTGCGCCACTGGCGAGTTGCCATTCCCACGCCGCACCGTCACGCGCTTACTCCGCCCCGTCGCCATCGTCGTCACCCTTCGTCAGCGCCGGTGCCAGCGGCATGCTCTTGCAGCGCTTCCACGAACGCCCCGAGCTCATCATAGGGAATGGCCTGAAACGTCAACGCCAACCGCCCATCATCCCCTCGCAACACCCGCACCCGCTCCCCACTCCGCGTCCCCGTCGGCGCCTGAGGCAGCTTCTCCGCCAACCGCTCCATCCGCCCCCGAAACGCCTTGGGCACCCGCTTGGCCCCCCGCTTCGACCCCTTCATCAACCGCACCGCCTCATGAATCTGCTGCGCCGTCGCCTCATGCAACGACAGCTTCCGGAAACGCCCCCCGTCCCCACGCACCTGAATCTGCGCCGCCATCAAATCCCCAGGCCGCTCATCGGCCGGCGTCACTTCCAAATACCGAATCGCCGCCTCGAGCTTAGAGGCCC
>JAUVCD010000207.1 GCA_030590865.1 Myxococcales bacterium
GGCGATGTCTACTTCCTCGGCGCCTTCGTTACGTCCATCTCCACCTATGAGCCCAACCTCTCCACGTCGACCAAAGACGTGGTGGATCTCAATGCCGGCCCGATCCTGCCTGGTGACGAGCTCGAATACACCATAACGGCGGCCAACACGGGCAACGATAATGCCATCAATAACGGCAACACCACATCAGCGGTTGCCTTCAGGGTGATATCTGCACCTCCACGGACCACACCATCGGCCAGTGCATTCCCGACACTTCGACGGGTGGCGGCGGTGCTGGTGGCGGCCTCGGCGGCGCCACCTCATCAGGCGTCGGCGGCATGGGTGGCATGGGCGGCGCAGCCAGCTCGTCAGGCGGTGCTGCCGGTGGTGCCACCAGCAGTGGGATTGGGGGATCCACCTCTTCAGGGGATGACTACTGCCCTGGCGACAGCATCGGCCAGGAGGGCGGTTGCGGCTGCACCGCGCCGAGCTCGACCCACCATCGAGGCCTGGGGATCATCGCGGCCCTCGGTCTGCTCGTCGCCCTTCGCTGGCGGCGACGGTCGGAGCGATCAGGCGCCAGCTCGGCGACAGCACGTTCGCAACGAACGCTGGCTCGCACGGTCCTCGCTTCCGGTACCGACCACTGACTGCTGGCTCCTTCCGGCTGCTCGGTGGTATCCAACGGTTTCATGTCGCGCATCGCTCCACTGAAGTGCGAAACCTGCGGTGCCAACGTTCCGCTGGCTGACGGCGAGGCCACCGCCTGCCGATATTGCCACTCCGTGGTGCCCATCCCCGCGACGTATCAGGAGCTGCGTCGTGATGGTGAAAAGGCCCGCGAAGCCCGTCGCGCAGTAGAGAGCATGTTGCGCACTTGCTTGGGCCGTTCGGTGCCGCCGTGGGCACCTCAGCTCTACAAGTGGACCGTCATTCCCGCGGCGGTTCTCGGCGTGCCGCTAGCCCTGGGGCTGACCCAAGGTGAATACCGCTGGTTCGTTCGCGAATGGGCGGTATTCGGCATGATGGTGCCCTTCTTGGCGTCGCTCCTACCCTGGCTGGTTCTGTGGGCATACACCAAGCCCGGACTCTACATGGCCGCGTTGGGGGTCAGCCTCCGACCGGCGCCCCGTCGCCCGGACGCCGAGGGCTTTGACTGCGGTGAATGCGGCGCTCCGCTATCGGTTGAACCCGACGCCTTGGCCGCCACCTGCGACTATTGTCGAGCCGACAGCTGGGTGAGCAAGACGGCAAGCGGCTACGATGCCAAGGAAGAAGCCACGCGTGACGCGAAGAATCTGGCGGCTTTGGTAAAGAGCCGCGAATTCCAATCCTTCGATGTGCGCCTGCTGCTCACGATCTATCCCGTGGTGATGGTGCTGGGTTGCGTAGGAATGTGGTTCCTGCTGCCCGGTAGGTCCTTGCTGCCCGGCAATCCTTGTTCAGAGCGTGTTGGACCTACGTGGTGTGTCGTGGGTGACGCGGATGGAGTGGTCGACTTGGCGGCCACCAAGAAGCACCTCATCGCGGTGCGCGACAACGGCGACGTGCTCGTCACCCGTGATCATGACTGGAAAGCCGTAGCCGAGGATTACCGTGGCGTGGCGGCCAACACCGAGCGTGCTCTACTGGTGGGCGCAGAGGGCCGTGTCGCCTGGCTGCGGGACAAAGAGCTGTCGCCGATCGAAGCGCCCACGGAGGCGGATCTCAACGATGCCTGGCTCGGTTCTGACGGCAGCGCGGTGGTGGTAGGTGCCAAAGGGCTCGTGCTCATGCTGCCCGCTGGCGGGAGTGAGTGGCAACACCACGATCTCGGCACTGGAAATCCGATGGTGGCGGTGTTCGCGCGCAACCTGACCGACGTCTACGCCGTCGGTGGGATCACCATTAACCACTACGACGGTCAGCGCTGGCAGGCCACGATGCTCGAAGGCTTACCGGGGCTCAAAGACGTGGTGGGCAGCGAGGACGAAATGGCGGTTGTCGCCGCGGATCTGGACGACCCGAGCAAAGCCGGAAGGGTCTTCACGAACCACCGCAGCAAGCCCAGTATTTGGACGCCAGCCAGGGACCACAAGAAACGCGGCTACGCGGCAGTTGCGCTAGGTGACCTAGAGAATGGTGTCAAAGGCGATGAGCTTTGGATCGTCGGTAGCGAGGGCTTGGTGTACAGCGTCAATCGCCCGAAGCGGGATAAGCCAGCGCCGTGCGAGGGGCCTCTTTCAGCCGTGCTGGTAAGGAGCCGCAGGTTGTTCGTAGCCGGTCGCGACGGCGTTTTCCTGCTCAGCCCGAGGGTGAAGAGTCAAAGCTCACTCTGACGGTTACTCTGTCGGGCGCGCCTCCGAGCCAGTGTTGAGGCCACGAGCAGGATCAGCGCCACGCCGAGCGAGGGATTGCCAGGGGTCGGGGTGGCGGTAGCGCAACCACCACATCCTTTGTTCGGCGGTGTCGTGGCGGGCGGTGCGCCGGGCGAGGGTGGCTCGCTGGGTTTGCCGCTGGGCGTTGGCGGCCCAGTGGCTGGCTTGGCGCTCGGGGGCTGAGCTGGGGGACGATCGAGCATGCAGTAGCTCCCCTTGCGGCACTCGCGGCCCTCGGGGCATGCCTGGCCGGCTGCGCAGGAACCATGCACCTCGACGATGTGGGTGTCACCCCGCCGGTGGGTCTGCGTCCGCTCGCTGATGCAAAGCCCGTGGGGGAGGCATTTGTGGTCCTTCTTACACTGTGAATCGGTGGTGCACGAATAGGGTGCGCAATGAGGACCGTAATGGGTGGTCTGCCCCCACGACCCTGGTGGGCAGTCTGGCGGCGGCGGCCCAACGGCATCGGCGCGGCTCGTGTTGGAAAGCGCGAGCCCGAGCGTCAGCGCTGCGCAGCCGGCTAGCGTCTTAGTCGTAGCAAACCCCATGGCGAGACCTTACCACCGCGGCACGGCAACGGGACGCATCCAGGCGTCGTACCGACCAGGCACTCATGCCCAGTACTGCTGGCGAGCCCTATTCGACGAGGGACGCCGACTTGATGTAGTCGAGCTTTGGCCACTTCTGCTCCAGGTAGAAGTTGCCTTGCTTGAATACCTCGGTGTTGCCGCCCCGGCCCATCACACTCTCGCCGTAGTCGGCGTAGAGCTTCTTGACCACGTCTTTGCCGTCGACGACCGTGCCGAAGGGTGAGAAGCCCTGTTTGTCCAGGTCCTCCGAGTTGTCCTTCAGGTTGATGAAGATCTGGGTCGTGCGGGTGTCGGTGCCCGACTTGGCGAAGGTGAGCGTCCACGCCTTGTTCGATTCCTTCACCATCTCGTCCGCCATGTAGGCTTTGCGCCAAGCGGTAGACACCTGAGTGTCGCCATGGATGCCCCACTGGACCACGAAGTCTTTCACTACTCGGTGGAAAGCGATGTCCTTGTAGAAGCCTATCTTGACGAGGTTGAAGACCCGATCGGCAGCCCGGGGCGCCCAGTCGCGGATAACCTCGATGACGAAGTCGCCCTGAGTCGTCACGAACTTGACCTTGTACTTGGCCGGGGACTCCAAGGTGGCGCCCTTCGGGTTGAGCAGCGGGGGCAGGTTGGAGGTAGCGCTGGCCTTGGCTGTGGGCTTGGCCGCCGTCGCGCTCGCGGCGGTGGTGGTGCCACCGGGCTCAGGTTTGGGCTCGCAGGCCGCGAGGCAGCACGTCAGGGCCAAAGTGGTCACGGCCAGAGTCGAGTAGCGAATGAACACGGCGAGCTCCATTGCAGTGGGTTGCTTGGCAGGATGCCTGCTTGGCGTAACGCGGGGGTCTCGACGCGACAAGGTTGGACCTGCGGCTCCCCCGGGGCCGTCGAGGGGCTCCTGCTGGAGCGCGACGGCAGGCCGCTCACTCGGTGAGCATGGCGGCCAGCGTCAACAGCTGGCCGAGCTCGGCACGGGAGAGCTTGAGGCGGGCTATGACCTTGTCGCCGTCGGACCGAAACGCCACGGGCTTGAACACGCGGAAACGCAGCAGCGACACCTTCACCGAGGTGGCTTCGTCGACGGTACGGGTGAGCTCCACGGCGTCGGCGCGCGCCTGATCCGGCGTCGTGCTCTGGGCTTCGATGCTGAGGACCGCTCCGCCACCCTTTTCGAAGGTCACCTCGGCCCGGGCTGTCGAGAGCGTCGGCGGGAGGGGGGGCACCCGTGGCGCGTCGAGGGTGACGGCTGGTTGGTCGGCGGTTGCAATGATGGCGGCCGGCCCCTCGGGCTCGGGCAGACCACCGGTGCCGATCAGCCGCTTGGCGGCCTTGGCGTAGGGCTCGGAGGTCACCACCAAAACGGTGGGGGTCACGGCGATGATCACGCTCTCGCGGCCCTTCACCTCCACCCGGGCCGCCGGCACGTCATAGTCAGGCAGCCAGGCGCCTTTGGCAGCGCTGCGGGCGACGAGCTTGTCCATCGCCTTCTTCAAGCGCTCGGCCTCGACGTGGTGTTCGGCCACGACGATGACGGCCTGTTGGTCCTTCGCGTTGGCGGCGGCAACGAAGGCCCGCTCGACGTCTTCGAGCGGGTCGATGCCCGTATCGTCGAACACCGGTCCCCAGGCCTCCAGGGCTGCCACTTGCGGCGCGAGCGGATGGTCCCGGACCATGTCGATGTGGATCAAGGTGGTCAGCTTGGCATTGACGATGGCACTGGCCAGCTCGGCGGCGTTGCGTGGCGTTGGTGCCGGTGGCTCATCGACCACGGCGGGCTCGGCCATCGGCGTGCCGCCGCACGAGCCGAGGACGACGAGAGTAGCCAGCAACAGGCACCAGCGGAGGATTGGATTGGAGTGGGTCACTGGGCAGAGCCTATTGCATCGTCTGTTGCGAGGGCCAGCGGTTCGGTTAGCACCAGGCGGTCCCCGCTCGCATCAGCAGGCTGGGCGACTGTGCTCAGCCTCGGTCGCCGGGGTGGAGCACCTTGACGCATCGGAAGGTCAAGGCGGTGCCGCGCATCATCGCGTACATATCGCCCCGCGACGCGGCGCGCGACCACTCCCGCACCGCATGCCAGCAGCCGGAACGGAGGATCCGAAAGCCCGACTCGGCTCGCTTGGTGTCCTCTGAGGGTTCGGGCTCGCTTGCCTGTTCGGAAGCGCTGCGTTCGCCGAACTTGTCGGCGACCCACTCGCGCATGCCGCCGGCCATGTCACGCACACCGTAGGGCGAGACGTCGGCTGGGAAGGTCCCTACGGGCTCAGGTTGTTGGGTGTAGGACCGGGACTCGCGCATCAGACAGAAGGTGGGATCGAATTGGTCGCCCCAGGGGTAGAATCGTCGGTCGGCACCCCGGGCGGCCTTCTCCCACTCGGCCTCGGTGGGCATACGGATGGTGGCGCCCTCGCGTTTGCTGAGCCAGCGGCAATAGGCCTGGGCGTCGAACCAGGTGATCATGTTCACCGGAACCTCCCAGAAGCGGTCGGGCGGGAAGAGCTTGCGAGCTTCGCCCTCGATGATCATGTCGTGGGGCTCGTATGCACCCGTCGGGCCTCGCTTGACGGCAGTGACCGCTGTCGTTCGCAAGTCGCAGGGCGCGCGCGTCTCGGCCTTCTCGGGATCGGTGAGCTGCAGATCGTCCAGGAAGGCGCAATACTCCCGCAACGTCACCGGAAACTCGGTGATCGCAAAGTCCGGGACGAACACTTCCTGCCGGGGAATCGACTCGATGGCGTCCGGGTCCCCTCCGAGCACGACTGGGCCTTGGGGGACCTGCACGAAGCCGTCACCGAGCTCATCATCCGTGTAGAAGTTGACATCCGCTTCGTGGGTCATGCCCCGTCCGACGGACACCGGATGGCGGAGCTCCCGATAGCCCGGCGCATGGATCAGCAGCAGGTAGCTACCCGGCTCGAGATCGATCTGATCGATCGGTGTTGCGCCAAGGCTGCACGCCTCTTGGGCTACCAACACCCGGTCGTGCTCGCGATATCGTAGGAGCCGGACCGCGGCTCCACTAGGGCTCGAGCGGACCGAGAGGGTTGCGCCGGCATTGAGGAGTGGCTCGAAGCGTCCTCGGTCGTGTTCGAGCACCAGCGCTTCGTAGTAGATCTGCGTGGCCCGGGCACGCCGCATCTCTGCCTGTTGCGCCCGAGCCCAATAGAGCTCAGCAAGCCCTTCGTGGGCCTGACGACAGCCGGCGTCGTAGCCCAGCGCTTTGGTGTAGAGCTCGATCGCCCGCGCCAAGGCTCGCGCTCCCTCTTGCTCCGCCTCGGTGGCACGCTCCTCCAGGGTCCAGGCGGTTCGCTTGTCGTCCACCGGTTGCCAACCCTCGATGCCCTTGAGTAGCTCGCCCGCCTGCTTGGTGAGCTTGCGCCGCTCCTCTTCGAGTCGGAAGTGAGTCTCCACGGGAGCTCGGGCTTGCTCGCAGAGGCGCAGCGCTTCCTCTCGACGCCGCTCTTTCTCTTTGGCGCCTTCGAGGTAGGCCTCGATTTTCTCGGCGACCTCGTCGGCGGATTGGATTCTTTGCTCCCGGTCTTTTTCGAGCAGGCTCAGACACAGATCCTCGAGCAACAAGGGGCATGACGGCTCGAGGTCTCGCGGCGGAACCGGGGTGGTGGCCACCGTGGCGACGACGCGGGCCCGGGCGGTTTCGCCGCTGAAGGGACGGTCTCCGGTCAAGATCTCGTAGAGCACCACGCCGAGGGAGAACAGGTCGGCTCGGTGGTCAATCTTCTTGCCGTCACCGAGGGCCACCTCGGGAGCGAGGTAGCCCGGGGTACCTCCCGGGGGCGAGGTGGAGACGTCGTGGCGCTCGATGGTGTGGAGCTTCAGGGCTCCACCGTCCAGCTCGTCAGGCAAATCGGGCGGTGGGGCGGTGCTGCGAGAGGTTCGCACCGCGCTGTGCGGTTGCACCTTGGTGAGCCCCCAGTCGGCCAGATAAACCTCACCAAAGTCACCGAGCAGGATGTTCTCTGGCTTGATGTCGCCGTGAAGCACGCCGAGTGAATGGGCATAGGCGAGGGCGCGGGACATCTGCAGGAAGGCGCCCAGTAGCCTGATCAAAGGCCAACGGGTGGTGTCACCCATGGCGAGCACGTCGCCGAGCGACGGCTGCTTGACGACCCGCATCGTGTAGAAGGGGCGCCCTCCGGGCAGCACACCTAGATCGTAGACCGGGATGATGTTGGGGTGCTCGAGCTGCGCGGTGACCCGCGCCTCCACCAAGAACTTGCGCACCAGCGAGGTGTCGGCGAGCGCGTGGTCGTGCAGCGTTTTGAGCGCCACGGTGCGGCCGATCTCGCGATCCCGTGTGGCCACCACCTGGCCCACACCGCCTGCGCCGAGTGGCTTCTTTCCCCGGTAGCGCGGTCCTGGCAGGCGTCCCGGGATCCCGCCAGGATCTCGGGACGGTCGGTAGGAGACCCTGGCACCAGTGAGGGTGGGCAACGACTCGGGCATCGCTGGGTGGGACGAGTCTGGTGGGCGGGGCGAGCCAGGCGGTCGGGGTAGGGGGCGCTTGCCCGACATGACACTGGTGCCGCTGAGGGTGGTCATGCTTTCGACCGCCCGCACGAGCGACGTGATCTGGTCCGGCTGCAGTAGCGTCTCCAGCCGTTTCCTCGTTTGGTCCTCGCTCCCAGAGCTCTGAGTCGCCACGCTCCAGAGGTCCTGGGGGCTGATCCAACCGCGGGCTGCCGCCTCTAAAGCAAGCGCCCGCGGATCGGGGTCGCGCTTCGTCATGACGTTAGCGTCTCCACCCGTTCCGCGGGCTCATGCTGCGACCCGCTTCGTGGTCGTCGTCCTACAAGGCGTCGGGCTGGATGGCCGTGGCGTCCCGGATCGGTGGTTCCGGTTGCACATCCTCGTATTCGATGAGCACGCGGCAGCCCTTGGCGCCCATCCGCCTGAGCAGGTGGACGGCCTGCTTCGTCCTCCACGACTCGGGCTTGTCCTGACTGATGACCTTGTTCCATCGCTTGACGATGGGAGTGCAGGGATCTGGCGGGTATATATCCTCAACTTCCCTAGGCAGCATAGCGGCGGTCAACAAGTCGTAGGTCACCAGCACCTGGGCGCCGTCCGGTAAGCCGATGAGGAGACCATCGTCCTGGACGTCGATGATGTCGACGGCATCGAACACCACCGTATCGGCGGACACCGTCGCGCCAAAAGACAACATCACCATCGCAGCAGACAGGACCAGCAGCAGTTTCTTCTTCATGGCATCCCTGAGTAGCAACATTGTGGCGACCAAGTCGGTCTGCGCCAAATCAAGTGCGACTTCGATCTCACAGAGTATCTGGGACCGCCAAGCCCTGTCAATTGATAGCTTGGTAACCAAGTCTCAGAAAGATGAGTATTTCCGCCCTCTTATGTCGTATGGTGTCGGCCAACCTGACACCTTCTCGCACGTGGTCGAGCCTGGTCGTCAGCCACAGAAGACGCTCTGAGACGGAGCGCCCAGCCCAGACCCTAGCGCCATGACCTCCGACTCGACCTGCCATTGCTGCGAGTCCCCGCTTGCCCATGAGCCGGGACGATCGGCTATTCTTTTGGATGGCGTCGTTCTTTCTTCGGAGGAAGCCAATAATGAGTGCACGTTGGTCGATCGGCATGGTCGCTGTTTTGTTCGTGGCCCTTCTCTGGGTGGGGTGTGACGACAACGGGGGAGCGAGCACCTACACCACCGGAACGGGCGGACAAGGTGGTACGGTCCAAACCGGCAAGGGTGTCGGTGAGGCCTGCACCGACAACATCGAGTGCCGCCCAGGTTTGATCTGCGACGAGGCCACCAGCAGCTGCCAACCTGGCCACAGCACCGAGCAGGGGGGAGACTGTATCCTCAGCGCCGAATGCGAGGACGGACTCTATTGCGAGGACGGGCTCTGTGCACCGGCCGGCGAGGGGGTTGAGGGTGACGCCTGCGTGAGCGACGGCGATTGCGCCAGCGGTTTCCGCTGCTCGCTGGTGGGCCTGACGGCCACCTGCGTGCCTGAAGGGGATGTCGATCTTGGCGGCACCTGCAGCGAAAGCACCGAGTGTTTCGGCGGTCTGGCCTGTGTCGATGGTCTCTGTGCCCAGCTGCCGCCTGGCTATCCCCCCTTCGGGATGCCTTGGGAAGGCGTGGTCTGCGAAGAGGAGACCGGACCCGCACAGGCCTATTTCCACGTGCCTCGGGGCGACGACACGGACCGCGATTTCTTCCGCTTGCCCTTCCCCAACGATGTCCGTCTCGTCAACGGGCAGCTCGATCTGACAGGCTTTCCAACCCCTGGGGACGCCATCATCGGCTTCGACATCGTGCAACGCTACGTCGACGCGGTCACCGAGTCCCGCGATGGCTGGGGCATGTACTCGGGGGTCTACTTCCGATTCTCTGACGAGCTCGACACCGAGACCTTCGCTGGCAACGTCAAGTTGATCGATCTGACGACCGGTCAAAGCCTGGGTCTCAACTGGGCCTATTCGGTCGGCTCCACAAAATACATCTGCAACTATCGGGTGATCATCAATCGATCTCAGGGACGGGTCTTCGAGCCTGGCCACACCTATGCGGCCTATCTCCTCACTGGGGCCAAGGCCCACGACGCCTCATCCATCCAGCGCTCAAACGATCTGGTGGCGCTGCTCGGTGACACCGAGCCCACCGTCCCTGCGCTCATCCCCCACTGGCCGACCTATGAGCCGTTGCGGACCTATCTGGCCGACAACACCATCGACCCGGCGACCATTCTCACCGCCTCGGTCTTCACCATCGGCCACCCCCGTTCTCTGGTTGAGCAAATCCAGGGGGTGATTGACGTCGGCAGTCCGCCTACGGCGACCCAGTGGACGCTCTGCGACACCGGCGTCACCTCGCCCTGTCCCGACGCTACCGGACCTCGGGCCTGCGGCGCTGCGAACGCCGATTATTACGAGCTGCACGCGCTGGTCGAGCTTCCCATCTTCCAGCAGGGGACGCCGCCCTACGTCGATCCGCCTGACGGTGGGGATCTCAAGGACAATGGCGGTGTCCCCGAGGTCGATCACACCGAGCAGGTCTGTATGGCCCTGACGGTGCCGAAGGGCACCATGCCGTCGGGCGGTTGGGACACGGTGGTCTTCGCTCACGGCAGCGGCGGGCACTTCCGCTCCCACATCGAGTCTGGGCTCGCCACCGATCTCGCCCAAGGGGTGGACGACGGCCAGAGCACTATCGTGAGGGCGGCGGTGCTGGGGATCGATCAGGTGCTGCATGGGCCCCGCCGGGCCGGCTCGACCATGACGAGCAACGATCTGTTCTTCAACTTCGCCAACCCGAAAGCGGCGCTCGGCAATCCGCAACAAGGCGCCGCTGAGCAGATGGCCTTGTTGCGTTTCGTCCCGACCGTGACCTTCGACCAGCCCTCTTCGCCCACCAATGAGGCCTTCGCCTTGTCGACCAACGTCGGCTATTGGGGCCACTCGCTAGGCGCCACCTTGGGCGCGCTGGCTACGCCCTATGGAGATTGGAACGGGGTGATCTTCACTGGTCAGGGTGCGGCTTTGCGCGACTCGCTGGTGACCAAGACCAGCCCGGTCAACATCGCCGGGCTGATCGGCTTCGTGCTCAGCGACTTCGCTTCCGACGGCTCGCTGCACCACGGTGCGCGCCACCCGGTGCTCAATCTGATGCAGCATTTCATCGATGGCGGCGATCCCATCGCCTATGGGCGCCTGCTGGTGCTGACCCCGCCAGGCACCCTGGAGGCCCGTCACGTGTTCCAGCTCTATGGCTTGTACGACACCTATACGCCCTCGCGGGTGCAGGCGAACTACGCCTTGGCAGCCGGGCTAGGTCTGGTCGACCACCACAGCTCGGCCATGCCGGGCGAGGAAATCGGCAACCTCACCCCGCTCAGCACGCCGGCTAGCGGCAACCAGGTCGTCGACTCCAAGACGGTGAGCGCCTTGGTGCGCCAATACGGGCCCATGGACGCGGATGGCCACTTCGTCGCCTTCGACGTGGGCGCCGCTCGGGCCGACGCATTGCGCTTCTTGGCCGGCGTACTGACCGGCGTGACCCCCCAGGTAGGGCTCTAGTTCCGGGCCCGTACGGCTATTTGACGGTGATGCTGGCCTCTACGTCGGCGCTGCCGCCGCTGCCGTCGTCTTTGTCGAGCTCGGGACGCTTCAAGTCGAACTTGGGCTTCTTCTTGGGGTCGCACTTGGGCGGTGGGCCGAAGCCTTCAGCGGTGAACTCATACTCCAGTGAGCCGCTGCCTTCCTCCTCGCCCTTCTTGTACTTGGCCTCGATCCGCACCTGGTGAGTGCCTGCTCGGGCGGGGGTGCAATAGGACAACAGGTAGAAGCTCTTGGTGTGGTTTTCGACCTTCGCAGCGATCTTGTCGAAGGCCTCTTGGATCTTTGCGTGGTCGGCGGCCAACTCGGTGCCATCCCGTCCAATGTCGCCCAGTTGGCCCTCATCCATCTCCGCTCCGACCCCGATGGCGTAGATCTCGAACAGCTCGTACTGCTCGTCGTCCAGCTCCTTGCCCATATCCTCGGCGCTCACCCGCGCGGCCTGGTCGGTGCCGTCGGTGAAGACCACCAAGGTTCCGAACTTGAGCGGCTTCTTCTCTTTGTCCAGCTCGGTGCGCAGCGTTCGCAAGCCTTCGACCACGGCGCCATGCAGATTCGTCGACGGGTCCTTGGGCTTGAACTTCCGCAGTCCCTCGAGCCCGCCCTCGACCGACCCCTTGGCCTCGGTGAAGGTGACCACCGAGTGCAGCTTCTCGCTGCCGTCAAAGGCGTAGACGCCCACCTTCTGTGATTTTCCCACCTTGTCGGAGAACGACTTGGCCGCGTCGACCAGCGTGTCGGCCTGGCCCGACTCGGTGATGCTGCCGCTCATGTCCACGAGCAGCAGTGTGTAATTCACAGCGGCAACCTCGGGGTTGAGGATCACCTGCTGAGACTCGTGTTGGCTGACCTTCTTATCGTCCTCAAAGATGGTGAAGTCGTTGGCGGTCAGTGAGCCGACTCCCT
Organism: Myxococcales bacterium; assembly: GCA_030590865.1. Taxonomy (GTDB): domain Bacteria; phylum Myxococcota_A; class Polyangia; order Polyangiales; family Polyangiaceae; genus JAPYTK01. The sequence goes on from JAUVCD010000207.1 coordinate 11,924, forward strand.
CGTCGCCTTTCTTCACCTTGAAGAAGACCCACACGTTGTTGGGCTTGTCGGCAGCCGAGTTGACGTGCTGGACGTCCAGACCCCCGGCGCAGGCCAAGGTCATGGTGGAGAGCAGCGCGATGAGGAGGACGAGGCTGGGGCGATTGGGTGCTGACAGGTGCTTCACGCCCCCGATTTGCGGAGAATCGGCGTGCGCTGTCAATCCCTGTAGTGTTTGGGGCTGAAGGTCACACCATGTGCTCAGGCGAGGCGTCGGTGTCCCGGGGGCGCATGCCCCGCAGGACGCGCATGCCGATATCCCAGCGCAGGAAGGCGAACATCACCGCCATGATGGCCACCAAGCCTCCAAAGGCCAGCCAGCGATTGTACTCGCTGCCCACGAAGACGCTGCCCTGGCCGATCGGCACGGCGACCCGGGGCTCATAGGGCAGGCCATAGCGCTCGGCCAGTAGCTTGACCCTCGAGATGTGGATGACCGGCACGTCGCGCTTGGCGAACCGCAGCATCACCGAGTCGGGCACGGTCTTGCTCCGTGGCGGCTCGCTGTTGAGGCCGGGCTTGAACTGCTTCTTGCCCACATGGGTGCCCACCGAGGCCGAGCCCCCGCCGACGTTGATATAGGCCTTGATGGGACGATTGCTGGCGATCTCATCGTAGAGCCCCATCCGCTTGTCGATCGAGTCGGCCAGCGAGGCGGGCTCGAGCTGCCGCACGCCATTGCGATCCATGGCGACATCGAGCAAGGCGCGGCCCTCCTTGGTCATGCCCACCCCCATGTCGTCGATCCCACCGTGGGTGGCTGCCATGGCGCCAAAGTCGATCAACTGCTTGTCTCGTAGGGTACGGTCCATGTCGAGCCACAGGTAGTCGACGTGGTTGGCACCCCATTCGGACGACGACGTGGAGGCGATGATGATCGGTTTCAAGCCCAGGGTCTTGATGGCTGCATAGGTCGACACGTTGAGACCAGGAAAGGAGCCGGAGGCGCCCATGGCCACCACGTCACCTTGGGACACCCCCGCCTCGATCAACAGGTGCACCAGCACCGCTGCGAAGTTGGGGTTAGCGCTGGTGAGTTTGGCCGACAGACAGCCGGTGTTCGAGGTGACCGCGGTGAGGCTCTCGCCAATGATGCCCGTTTCGGCTGGATCCACTTCTGGGTCTGGCTTGTGGCCCAGGCGCAGCTTCTCCGCCTTGATCGCTTCCATGCAGTCTCGGGACAGCCGTGCGGCGGCAATGCGGGCACCGTAGTGATCCTGCTTGCGCACCACCGGATAGCTCTCCACCAGGACCAACATGCCCACGGCCACGATGGCTACCAGCGACAGGGCGGTGCGCGAGACGTGAGGCGGACGCCAGTAGAGCTTCTTCATACGCCGTACTCCAGTCCCGCCACCATCACGAGCAACAGGCGAACCAGCACCGAGGCGGTGACCATCGCCGCCAGGGTTTCGACCACGCCCTGACGGTCGAGCCAAATGGCGATCAGGCCGGGAATGATGAAGCCGATGACTT
>JAUVCD010000354.1 GCA_030590865.1 Myxococcales bacterium
CCGCCGAAAGCCGTCAGCAGTGGCGCATGGGCATAGACCCCGCGATTCTCGTAGGCCAGCAAGAACGAGCCTGCCGGCAACGGGGCACGCAAGGTCTCGGCCATACCCTCCAGCGTGGTGGGTGCCCGGGCCACCAGATCCTCGCGGTAGTAGAGGGCCACGCATTTCTGAGAGAGCGGCACGCCGTAGGGCTCACCGTCGAGCTGCACTGCCGACCAGGCTTGGGCGTGGAAGTCCTCTTCGGTTGCCGCACCCAGGGCTCCGCGCACCGACGCGACAAGCCCCCGCTGCCGGTAATCGCCGAGCCGCTCGTGGGCATCGATGAACAGGTCGGGACCGTCGCCTAGCGGGATCGCCGCCGAGAGCTTGGTGGAGAAGGCATCATGGGGGAGCGCCAAGGTCTCAACCGGCGGTCCGGACCAGCGGTCGAGGATCTCGTCGAGCGCCTTTTTCTCGTCACCCCGATAGGCGTGCCACAAAACGATGCTGCCCTCGGCGCGGGCACCCGTGGTCACCAGTTGAAGGCACAGCACCGTGGCCAGCGCCAACAGTGAAGCGAGCACCGAGACGAAGGGTCGGGCACTCAACATCGAAGCGATGTCCCGCTGTCGGCGTCGAACAAGTGGAGCCGCTGAGGCATCAGGTGAATCAGATCGCCTGGCTGAACCAGCGTCGTCGCCGCCAGCCGCGCGACGACCGGGAAGCCAGCCAGCTCTCCATGGGCATAGGTTTCGCCGCCCAACGCTTCGGTGAAGGTCACCGTCATGGGCAAGGCCCCAGGCTCGCCAGCATCACCACAAACCAGATCGTGGGGCCGGACGCCGAGACACACCGCCTTGCCGTGCTCGAGCTTGTCGAACTGCGCTGGATCGAGAGCCACCCGCAGTTGGCCTTCCCCGTCGCTAATCACCGCCTCAACCCGCTCCCCCTCCACCGCCACGACCGCGTCGAGGACATTCATCGCTGGGCTGCCGAGAAAGCCTGCCACGAAGCGGGTCGCTGGTGCATCGTAGATCTCCAGCGGCTTGCCGCTCTGCTCGACGGTCCCACCATTCAAGATGAACATGATGTCGGCCAGCGTCATCGCCTCGACCTGATCGTGAGTCACGTAGACGCTGGTGGTCTTCAGCTCCCGGTGGAGCCTACGGATGTCGACCCGCACCTGAGCCCGCAAGGCCGCATCCAGGTTGCTCAGCGGCTCGTCGAACAAGAACAGAGAAGGCCGACGCACCACCGCGCGCCCCATGGCCACACGCTGCCGCTGGCCTCCGCTGAGAGCCTTGGGCATGCGACCGAGCAGCGCGGACAGGCCCAACATCTCACTCACCTCGGCGACCCGCTTGGCAATCTCAGCCGGGTCTTCCTTGCGCAGCTTGAGACCGAAGGCGAGGTTGTCCCGGACGTTGAGATGGGGATAGAGGGCGTAGGATTGAAACACCATCGCCACATCCCGCTCCCGAGGCTCGAGCTTGGTCACCTCACGGTCACCGAACATGATCGAGCCGCTAGTGGGCCGCTCGAGCCCGGCGAGCAATCGCAGCAGCGTCGACTTGCCACAGCCGCTGGGACCGACGAGCACGGCGAAGGCGCCGTCAGGCACCATCACCTCAACGTCCTTCAGCACGACCGTGTCGCCGAAGCGCTTGCAAAGCTTGGTGATCGATACGGCCGCCATCAGAGGTCGACCTCAGATCCCCGAGACCACGTCCGGCTGAGGAATGAGCAGCGCGCCAGACTGGGGTGGCAAGGTGATGTCGAGCTCCCCCGCTGAGCCGACGGTGTAATTGGCACCGCTCGCCGACAGCACGTCGACGAGCACCGTACCGGTTGGCGCGGTGACGGTCATCAGGGCGCCCTGGTCATCGACCGGGCGGCTCTCTTGCCCCTGGTGAGCGTTGATGACCACCAGGGCATAACTCGAGCCGGCGTCGCCGCCGGTCCGCTCGAAGGCGAAGAGCCCCGCATCAGGCTCGTCTTCGAATCGCTCGGAGGCCCACACCACGTTCTGGTCTCCCCGGCGCAGCGCCGGGTAGGCCTTCCGCAGCTTGGAGAGCTTCCGGGTCCACTCGTAGAGCGCCCCGGATTGCTCGAACCCGGTGGTCCACATGTCCTCCCGGTTGGCCGGATCGTTGCCGCCGGACAAGCCCTGCTCGGTGCCGTAGTAAATGCAGGGGATACCGTCCTCGGTCATGATGAACAAGAGCGCCAGCTCGAGCCCCGCCTCATCGCCATCAAACAAGAAGCGCGCCACGTCGTGGTTGTCGATGAAGTTGACCAGCGTCTTGATGGGCGGCAGGCCCGTCCCCAAAACGGTCGGCGTCAGGCCGTAGTTCAGCGGACGTCGGCCCCACAGATCCCGGATACGATCGGTGGACTGGCCCTGCTGGAACACGTCGCGGATAGCCTGGAAGTACTGGGGGAAGTGGAACACGCCATCCAGCTGATCACCATTGAGCGCGAAGTCGTCGATGACGCACTGGTTCTCCCGCTCCAGATCGTCTTGGTCAGGCAGATCGGTCAAGGTGAAGGAACCGACGAGATCCTCACGACCATCGAAGGCTTCACCGAACATGAAGAAGTTCTCCTTGCCCTTGGCGGCGAGTCGCTGGCGGATCTTCTGGGTGAAGTAGCGCCAGAACTCGCGCTCTACGTGCTTGATGGTGTCGATCCGAAAACCGTCGACGTCGGTTAGCTCGACCCACCGCGCATAGACGTCGACCATGGCCTGTTTGACGTCGCAGCGAGTCGTGTTCAGGTCTTTGAGCCCCCCGGGGAAATCGCCGTGCAACAGCTGGTCAGGGTCGTCGAAGTCGATGGTGCGGCCCCGGCGGTTGTAGACGTCATGACGACGCAACACAGGAGGCAAGGGAGGCATGTGGTTGGTCGCTGGATCGTGCTTGAAGATGATCGGCGCCGGCCCCGCTTCACCGAGCGACGTCTCGGACTGGATGCCCCGAGGATCGAAATCGGGATCGTGCTCGTTGATGTGCAGCACGTCCGACTGCTCACCTGAGCCGCGCACCTGGTCGTCGGCATGGCCGTTGAGGTTGATGTCGTAGAAGAACAGCTGCCCGACGTGGTTAGTCACCACATCGATGATGATGAGCATGCCCCGCTCGTGGGCCGCCGCCACCATGCTTCGGAGCGCCATGATGTCGCCGAAGTGGGGGTTGGTGGCCGTGAAGTCCTGAGCCCAATAGCCGTGATAGCCATCCACGTCGGCATCGGTCTCGACGTTGCGATAGACCGGCGAGATCCAGATGGTGGTCACGCCCAGATCGTCCAGGTAGTCGAGACGCTGCTCGAGCCCGGCCCAATCACCGCCGTGCCAGCGAGCCGGCGCCGACGTGTTGACCAGGTAGTTGTTACCCCGATCGCCATCCTCGAAACGGTCAATCAACACCTGATAGATGACCTGATCCCGCCAGTCGCCAACGTGGGTGGTGAGCTCGATTTCTTCTTCGAGCCCGCCGAAGTCCATACAGCCCGAGCCAGCCAAGGCCAGGCAAGCACCCAAGAGGGTCGCCCAGCACCCTAGTCTTTGGTGCGTGCCGAAGCTGCTGCTCTTGCCCATGTCACTGCTCTCCATAGCTGGTTGAGCCAAACCACCACTCCGCCCCAACACCCGCGAAATGCTCGATCTCGCGAATGTTGAACGGGTCGTCCAAAGGATAAAGCGCCCGGGCCGCATCGTCCCGGAAGCTCGCGGTGTAGATCGCCCAGAACACGGGCCGCGAGAATGACCCCCGCCCAGCTGGCGTGGCGAAGGGGATCACGCCAATCCGCGACAGGTGGGCGATGACCGGCTCTGGACTCGTCGAGCCGAACTCCGATTCTTGCTTGCCCACGTCGGCGAGCACGCCACGCTGTTGGGCCTGGAAGCTGCCCTCGATGGCCAAACCGAGCCAATCGGTGAAGAACACGTGAGGGCGGGCTATCACGATCCCCTCGTCCACATCGCCGAAGTCGAGATCCGGGCTGGCGTTGCGGAAGGAGCGAAAATAGGCCCCCAAGAGCACCGTCGCCGGACCGAACTCCCAGTTGCCACCCATGGCGATGAGGATCTCGCTGGCGTCACTGGCGGTCCGATCGGGGCCCAGGCCATGGGGCGTGGCAAACTCGCCGTAGGCCGCCAACCCGCGGGCGTAGCGGACGAAGATGTTGACGTGAGTGTCTCGTTCACCGGTGAAGCCGCCAAACTGACCGCCGACCACCCAGCCACCGTCGGCGGGCACCGCTTCCATGACCTGGGTCGCAGCAGTTTCCCGCTCGCCGCTAGGCACCTTGTGAGCCTCGCCATAGGCCGAGAACTTGAGTCCCGCGCCACCGTCGAAGAGCAGCAACTGCTCCACCTTGGCGCTCCCGATGAAGCGCAAGCGATCGAGGATGGCCACGCTAGCGGTACCATACTGGTTGAGCGGCGCCGCACGCTCGGCCTGCTGCTGGTAGAACGGGTTGGTCGGCTGACCGAGGCCCACGTGCACCCGCGCAGTGGTGTGGCTCTCGGCCTGATAGCCCAAGCCAGCACCCAGCGTGTTCAGGTTGTCCAGGGGCCAGAAGTCGACCAGATAGATGTCGTCACCACGGAGCATGCGCGAGCCGGCCCAGAAGCTCAGCCCGGTCAAGCCCAGATCCCGCTCTTCTAGATAGAGGTTGCGCACCGCAATGGCGGCATCGAACTGTCCGTCGTAGTGAAACGTCGGATGGCCGAGAGCCAAGGTGGCCACGAAGCGCGTATCGGCATCGACCGCAGCCCAGTGGTCATCGCGCCTCAGCTCGAGCTCGACATAGTTGTCGTGATCGAGCCGCGAACCGTGCGCCACGATGTCAGCATCTCGTCCTGGGCGACCCCGGCCATCGCCGGCGGCGATCACCCGGCCGTAAGATCCGAAGGAGAACTCGCCGCGATGAGCCGTCTCTGGCTCGGCAGAGGTCGGGTCGATTTGCTCGGCTGGCTCGTCCGTCCTGGCCGCCCCCTCGGCTCGCGGGCTCTCCGCCTCCCCCTCAGAGGCAGCCGTGGGCTCGGCGGCAGGCGCAGCAACCGGCTCGTCCGACCGCTCGGCAGCCCCGTCTAGTGGCTCGTCTACTGGCTCGGCAGGCGCCTCGGCTTCGGCAGGCTCGATCGGTGGCTCCTCGGGCTCGAGCCCGGCTCCCGCACCGCCCTCACCGTCTTCGGGCTCGTCAGCACCCGGTTGGGCGAACGCCTCCGCAGACAGACCGAGCGCCATCAACAGGCTCAACGCTATCAGATGCCGCATCGCGATCGCCCTCATGACGTGGGCGCACACTACACTAATTCCGTTCCGAAGCAACCATTAGTAACTCATTTATGAGTTACGCTCTCGTCACATCTCGACAATCTGCTCCGAGCAAGTAAAGTCGCGGGCGATGCCCCCCTCCGAGCGCCCCTTTGCCCGTCAGACACGGCTCGTCTTCGCGCTTCATTTCCATCAGCCCTACGGCAACCTCGACGAGGTCTTTGCCGACGCGATGAAGCGCTGCTACTTGCGCACCCTCGACCTGCTGCTCGACCACCCTCATGTCGCTACGGCCATTCACGTATCAGGCCCGCTGCTCGACTGGGCTCAGGCCCACCAGGTCGAGCTCATCGACAAGCTGAGCAAGCTGGTCGCCCGGGGACAAGTCGAGTTGCTCGGCGGTGGCTACCAAGAGCCGATGCTCGCGATTCTGCCGGACCGAGACGCCGTGGGGCAGCTGGTTCGCATGGCCGATCGTTGCGAAGCCCTGCTAGGCGCTCGGCCTCAGGGGATGTGGCTGGCCGAGCGAGTCTGGGAGCCAGATCTGGCGCGGGTGATTGCCCAGGCCGGCTATCGCTACACTTTGCTAGACGATAGCCACCTGCGGGCCGCTGGCGCGGCCGAGCCGCTCGGCGCCTATTACGTCACCGACAAGGCGGGTCAGGCGGTAGGCGTCTTTCCCATCGATCGCGGTCTGCGCACCCGCATCCCTTATGCCCAGATCGCTGACTTGATGGGCTATCTACGGCAGCAGCGCGGCCGTGCGCCGACCTACGGCGATGACGTGGAGAAGTTCGGGCTCTGGCCCACGACGGAAAGACGGGTCTGGGACGAGGCTTGGCTCGAACGGTTCTTCACCGCGGCCAAGGCCGAGCAAGACTGGCTCACCATCACGACGCCCGGTCGCGTACTAGCCGACACCCCGTCCAGCGGCGCAGTCTATATCCCGACAATCTCTTATGCGGAAATGGGCTCGTGGGCCCTGCCCCCCGAGGCATCAGCAGCCTATCAACAGCTGGCTCAGCGTCTCGCCGTGGCGGGATTCAAGGACGAGTCCGAGTCCTTTTTGCGGGGCGGCATCTGGCAGGCCTTCCTGGCCAAATACCCAGAGAGCCGGCTCATCTATCGCAAAATGCTGCGCGTCTCAGAAGCGGTGGAACAGGCCCGGCTGCGAGGGGATGATAACTACCAGCGCGCCCGCGACGCCCTGTACCAGGGGCAGTGCAACTGCGCCTATTGGCACGGGCTGTTCGGCGGCCTCTATCTGCAGCACCTACGCACCGCCTTGATGAGCGCCCTCCTAGAGGCAGAGGCGCTGGTCCAGCGGCGCGATCGGGTGACGGTCACACAGATGGATCACTACGGCGATCTGCGGGACGAGATCCTCTTCGAAGGGCCACAGGTCAACCTCTACGTCTCGCCGGCTCGCGGCGGCAGCGCCCTGGAGCTGGACCTGCTGCCACCACGCTATCACCTGACCGGAGTGCTCGGTCGCCGGCCGGAGGCCTATCACGAAGACGTTCCGCGGGCCCGGGTCATCAGTGACGAAGAGCTTGGCAACATCTCGGCCCACGATCTGGTGCGAGCCACCGAGGAGGGCCTGGCCGACAAGCTCATCTTCGACGCCTACCCACGAGGCGCCTTCGTCGATCACCTGCTGCCCGCCGATGCTACGCCAGAGACCTTCGACCGGGACTATCGCCCGCTGGCCGATCTCGCCAATGCGGCCTACGACATCGAACAGGTCGCACAAGACGATCGCGGCGCACGCTGCCTGCTGTCCTGTGCGGCTAGCGGCTATCGGCTCCGGAAATCGATCGTCGTGGGCGGCGCACCGGAGATCACCGTGAGCTACACCCTGACAGGGAACCGGGAGCCGCAAGAGGTCTGCTTCGCCAGCCACGTCGACATCACCTTGATGTCACCAGAAATGGAAGGCGGCCGAACCATCGAGGTGCTCGAAGGTGATCCTGGCGATCTGGCGCCTGGCAGCCGCACCACCCATCGGTCCGTGACCGCAGTGCGAGTGCGGGCCGAGGTGCTCGACGTCGACGTCATCTTCCGAGCTGAGCCGGCCGCCGAGCTCTGGCGCCTGCCCATCGAGACGGTGTCTCAGAGCGAGCGGGGCTTCGAACGAGCCTACCAGGGCACGGCGCTGGTCTTCGTTTGGCGCGGCCGCGTCGGCGCCGGCGCAACGCTCGTGCCCCGGCTGAGCCTGGAGCTGAGCGGAAGCTGACCGGTTCGCGAGCAAAGGCGGTTCGCTTCACCATGCTTCTCAATCCACGGTTGGCGATGACCCTTGCCTTGGGGTGGTGGATCCTGCCGTCAACCGCCGAGGCACAGCCGCTGACGCCCACGTCGGCTCAAAGCCGTGACGCCGAGCAGACCGCTGACCCTGCAGATCCGTTGGAGCCGACTGCTCAGACGGCCAGCCGACGACAGCGCTACCTCGGATTCGGACCCCGCCTCGGCCTGTTCTGGGGCTTCGGGGCAGGGCTTCGAGTTGGTGCGCCCCAGCTCGGCCTCGATCTGTCTGGCGGCTACGTGCCGGTAACACTGTTCAACTACCGTTGGCCCACCGACCTGAGCCTCGATGGCGCCCACACCGGTCAGCTCAATGTGGCGGCCTATCTCTCCTTCCGGCCCATGTCCCAGATCGTCGTCGGCTTGACCAGCGGCTATCGCTACAACTCACTGCTCGGCCATGGGTTTGGTTTCGGCATCGACACCCACGTCAACTTCGGCAAGAAATTCGCGCTTCACATGGCCGCCGGTCCCGCCATCTTTCCCACCGGTGATGACCACTACCGCAGGGAAATGGACGAACCAGACCTGGGCTTTGGATTCCCCCGACCAGCCTTCCAATTCGGGACGGGGACGGGGCTGCTCTATTTCCCATAGGAACCGCCGCTGGGATCGCCCAGCGTCCCATTCCACACTGGGACGGTGACCATTGGGCCTGCCCATCGAGAACGTCCAAGCCCCTGACCTGCTCGAATACAACGAGCTGATCAAGAGCCGCGACCGCTGGCGCGGTGCGGCAGCAGTCTCCTTTGGTGCCGGCGTCCTGTGTGGCGTCACGGGGTTCTTTCTCTACGCCTTCGACAACCCAACGATCGAAGCGCCCGCCCGGCGCCAAGGCCCCACGCCCAAGGAGCCGGAGCCTGACTCAAAGCCCGAGACGAGCACGATGGAGGTAGCCGCAATGCCGGCTTACGTGCCTGGTGGCGCGCTCGTTTTGCTGGGCGGAACGTTTTAGGGCGGACCGTTCTAGGGCGGACCAGTCCAGACCTCAGGGGAGCTTGGGCTCCAGCCCCATCTCCCGCAGCAAATGGTCCGCCCCGTCGACCCGGTCCATCACCCACAGGACGTAGCGAATGTCGACGTGAATGGATCGGGTGACCGACGGCATGAAGAGCCAATCCGAGGCGATCGACTCGTAATTTCCGTCGAAGGCTAGGCCCACGAGCTTGCCACGAGCATTGAGGGTCGGCGAACCCGAGTTGCCGCCCGTAATGTCGAGATCCGTGAGAAAATCGACGGGCACTTCACCGACAGCGCTGTCCCGATAGGGATCGAAGGGCCCTTGCTTAGCCGCCTGAATGAGCGCCGCGGGGGCGTTGAAGGGCGGCCTGCCCGTGTGCTTCTTCACCATGCCGCTCAGCTTGGTGAAGGGAGCGTGGAGTGCCGCCTCAGGTGTGGGCCGATACCCCCGCACCGTGCCATAGGTGATCCGCAGTGTGGCATTGGCGTCTGGGGCGAGGACGCCGCCTTGGTGGGCCCGTAAGGCGGCAATGGTCTTGGGCCGGTCGATGACCATGGCACCTTGGTAAGCATCGGCGCGATCTTCGATCTGCTGCAGAACTGGTCTCAACTTCAACGCGAGCTGAATGAAGGGATCAGTGCTCTTGGTCAGCTGATCGGTGCTCGCCTTGCGGAGCAGGGCGATGCGCTCGTCGACGTTCCCGAGCTTGGTCTGGTCGTATAGCGGCGCGACCGCCTTGGCGATCGCGGCGGCGGTGGGCCGCTTGTCTCCCAAGACGAGGCGGAGCAACTCAGGGCGCTTGCCCTTAGGCAGCCGAGCCGCGCGCTGCAGAGCAAGCACCAGCTTCTCCTGGTCGAGCTCTCGCGCGTAGCTGCGGTGCACGTGACGTTCACGCTGCTCAATCCGCTGGTGATTCCGCTTCTGAAAGTTCGGATGACGATCGGCGTCAGGCAGGGGACGCTGCTCGGCCATATGCACGATGACGTCGGCCGCTCGGAGCAGGCTCGACATCCAGACCGCCTCCTGAGTAGCTGCGTCCTGGTCACGTTGGCCGCGGTACTTGGCGTAGTGCTTCGCGAGGTTGGCTATCGCAGCGCCGGCACCTCGGTGTTGCTCCTGGGAGGCAGCCCATTGCTTCAGCTTGGTCTCCAGGGCCACTT
>JAUVCD010000770.1 GCA_030590865.1 Myxococcales bacterium
CGAAGAAGCCCGATGAGCTGGCCGCTCTGGCCGCCGAGTGTGGCGCCGAGGCCTACGTCTGCAAGGCCAACCGCCACGAGGACCTTCCCAAGAAGCTCGCCGAGATCTGGGCCCGGCTGAGTGGCTCCTGAGCCCTGCCGCCGCTGCGGCCCACCCAACGGCGCCACCCCATGGGGCGCCTCGCACCGAATTGAGCGGAGTGGGTTGGCATCGGCGCCAGTCGACTTACGTTGCAGGGAGGAGGCCATCAGCCATGGCACAAGGAATCGTCGTATCCTGCACCGAGTGCAGCCAGAAAAACCGCGTCCCTTTCTCCAAGATCGGAAAGCCGGGAAAATGCGGCAAATGTGGCGATCAGCTACCGGCACCGATGGAACCGGTCGAGGTAGAGCGAGCCGATGAGCTGCGAGCGGTCTTGCAGCAGGCCAAGGTACCGGTCTTGGTCGACTTTTGGGCCTCCTGGTGCGGCCCCTGTCGCACCGTGGCCCCAGAGATTGCCAAGGTCGCGAAGCGGAACGCCGGGGACTGGCTGGTCGTCAAAGCCAACACCGAGGTCGACCCGCAGCTCGGCAGCGAGCATGGCGTCCGTTCCATTCCGATGATGGCTATTTTTCGCGGCGGCCAGGAGCTCGCCCGATCTGCCGGCGCCCGCCCAGCGCCGGCCATCGAGACCTTCGTCAAGCAGTCGCTGTCCAACGGTTGACGGCTCGGCCGCCGCCGCCCTCACGGCGCCGCTGAGCCGCTGAGCCCACTGCAGTTGCCAGGAGCGGGACTGACCGCCCACCATCATGGGCCCACCGGCGGCCCGCCCACGCCTGCCCCTTCGCCGACGGTAAAAAAGGTGCTACGACCGGCCGACGTGAGCACCAATAAAATTCTCGTCGTCGGGTCGATGGCCTTCGACGATCTGCAGTTCCCCATGCCGGTCCCCGATCCCAATCGGCCCGGCGAGACTAAAGACACCTTCGAGAACGTGGTGGGCGGGTCGGCGACCTATGCCTCCTTCGCGGCCGCTTGTTACGCGCCAGTCCGCATCGTAGCGGTGGTGGGCGATGACTTTCCCAAGGCGACCCTCGAGCAGCTAGCCAAGCGACAAATCGACACCACCGGCATCGAGCAAGCCACGGGGCTGACGTTCCGCTGGAAGGGCCGTTACCGGCCGGACATGGTGGGCCGAGACACCTTGGACACCCAGCTCAACGTCTTCGCCGACTTCCGCCCCAAACTGCCGGACAGCTATCGGGACACCGAGGTGGTCTTGCTAGGCAACATCCATCCGGCGCTGCAGCTCGAAGTGCTCGACCAGGTCAGCTCGCCCCAGCTGGTGATTGCCGACACGATGAACTTCTGGATTAGCGGCGAGGCTGAGACGCTAGCCGCTTTGCTCAAGCGCATCGATGTCTTGGTGATCAACGATGAGGAGGCCCGACTGCTCAGCGGCATCCACAACATCCCCCACGCCGCCAAAGACATCCTCGCCCGAGGTCCCAAGAAACTGATCATCAAGCGCGGTGAATACGGCTCCCTCTATTTTGACGACGACGGCGTCTTCGCCGCGCCCGCTCTGCCCCTGGAGACGGTCGCCGATCCGACCGGCGCCGGCGACTCCTTCGCTGGCGGCTTGGTCGGCTATCTGGCCCGCCAGGGCAACGCCCGCCACCAGACCATGCGACACGCCATCGTCCACGGTACCGCCACCGCCTCCTATTGTGTGCAGGCCGTCGGCACCGGGGGCCTCGCCAATCTCGAGCTGAGCGCCATAGAGCAACGGGTCAGCGACGTCCGCAAGCTATACTACCTAGGCGAGTCGCCCTGACCGGTGACCCGTCGAGCCAACGACCGACATAGGGTTTCAAGGACTGGATGGAACGATGAAGAGATTGGCTTTGGGGCTTACTGGGTTGGTCGTGCTCGGCCTGTTGTACACGGGCTGTGCCGACGACGAGACCGCCGACCCACCGGCGGCCACCTGCGCGCCGACCGATCCCGCTTGCCCGGCGGTCGGCGTGAGCAGTGATTGTCTGGCCTTGGTGGACAACAGTGGCCTGGACAAGTTCGTGCTGCGCCTGTCCCAGCTGGTCATCACCGCTCCACCAGCCCTGTCCAACGTCTTCATGCAGGGCATCGTGGGCGATGGGGTCACCATCAACTTGCCAGCCTGCAACATCAGCGGCCTTGGCACCTTCTCCTTCATGTTCGAGTTCGACAAGACCACCGACCGAGTGCGAGCCGGCGGCGCACTGCCCGAACAAAACCCTGGTGACGGCTACTGCTTGGCCAACGACCCGGCCAACGACATCATACCGGCTGAGACGGACGCCAACCTGCAGGCTGACGGCAGCTTCTCCACTGCGCCTTTCGCCGAGCTGACCGTACCGGTCTATCTCGATCTGGCCGCGAGCTCGGCGGTGTACTTGCCCCTGCGCCAGGCCCGGATCGTCAATGCCCAGATGTCGGCAGACCAGAATTGCGTTGGGCGCTACAACGTCGAAGAGCTGATGCCGACGGACAACTGCCTGGCGGCACCCAGCGTGGGCATCTACTACTTCGTCGACGGCGGTGAGCTGGAGGGGCACATCACCCTCGAGGAAGCCGACGCCGTAATCGTCGACGCAGCCGCCATGTCGCTTTGCGTGCTGCTCAGTGGCGACACGGCGACCCATGGTGACGGTGGGTCACCCGAGCACTGCACCCGGGACGGTAACGACGAGATCATCCTCCAAGGCGACTGGTGCTCGACCACCGACAGCGCCGGCGGCTGCACTGACGCGTTCCGCATGACCGCCACGATTGCGGCGAGCGCGGCCGAGCTGCGGAGCGATTGCCCGAACTAGAGCTGGCGCAGGCGGCGGCTCGGACGGCACAGGCGGCGGCTGACCAGCCTTGCCGTCATGGGTGGGCCGCCCTAGAAAGCGCTCTCGAGGGGCTCGGCTTGCGCCCATGTAGGCCAGGCACGTAACATGAATGCCGAATCACAGGCCTGTGACAAGGCCTTTGGGTACGGGAGATTGCGCATGCTTCGCTTGATCAAGCACCTCGTGTTGGTGGTGTTCGTCTTGCTGGTCGCTGGTTGCACAGGCGGCGGCTGCAGCAGCGGCTGCTCTTGCGGCGGCATAACGCCACTCGCTGAAGGCTTCGACGCAAGCCGCCGCATCGAGAATGCCGCCTCGATTCGCCTCACCGATTCGGGCATCAACTTCCTGGAGGACAACATCGGCACCCTGGCAAGCCTGCTGATGGGCGATGAGGGCGGCGGCGTGCTGACCTTCGAGATGCCATCGATGTCCCAGGATCTGTTCATCGCCAACATGGACCTTTGCCCTGACGGACCGAACCCAAACTCGGATCCGCCTGAGTGCATCGCCGAGGTGGATCTGGCCAGCGCTCAGCTTCAGGTCGACCCGGCCAATCCCCACAACATCCTCATCACCGGCCCCTTGCCTTTCCGTATTCAGTCTCTCCCGGTGAGGATCACCTGGGGCTTCTGCCCGCTGTGCTTCGAGGAAAACCTGGACATCGTCCTCAACGAGCCCAAGGCCTGTCCGGGAGACGACCAGCCATTCAAGAATCTGGGCCTCAATGTCGACATTTCCATCGAGATTGACGGCGATCAGGGCCATTCACGGTTCGGCTACAGCCGGGTGCGCTTCCTCGACTTCAGCGTCTCGGAGGACGATATTCTGGCAGGCATCGAGTACTGCGGAGGCGGCCTCACGCCGGCCATCCTCGATGCCCTCGACAGCTTTCTCATCGGCTTCCTGTTCGACAGCCTGATCGGCTCCCTAACCGGCACCATCGAAGAGTCCCTTTGCCAGCAAGCCAACCCGGAGCTCGATCCGCCTTGCCCCACCGGCACCACCAACGTCGACGGCGTGTGCCGCTACGGAACGGACACCGCGGCCGAATGCGCCTCCATCATTCTGGGGATGGACGGCAACATCGATCTGGGAGGCATGCTGGCATCCTTCAGCCCCGGCACGACCGGCGCCTTCGACTTCCTCTTCGCTGCCGGAGGGCATTCGGTCCGCAACGATGGCTCGGGCCACCACTGGGGTGATCTCGACCCCACGGCTCAGGGAGCCACCTTGGGCA
>JAUVCD010000437.1 GCA_030590865.1 Myxococcales bacterium
CATGCGGCTGGGCTTCCTCTGGCCCAGGACCAGCGAGCTGGCGACCTTCGAGTACATCGCCATCGCCGACACCTGTGGCAACGCCCGGGTGCAGCCTTTTCAGAGGCTCTTCAACGTGCCGGTCATGCATGTCGCCACCGGGGGCTGCGGCGCCCCTGATGGTCGCGTGCTGCGGGTGTTTCCCGCCGGTGGGTGGCTGCGCGTCACGGCCTTCAACCTGGACACGCCGGCAGCAGGCAATGTGGTGAGCGCCACCTTCAGGGTCAACGTGCCGCCCCTGGAAGACTTGGTGAGCGACAAACAGCCTCGCCTGCTGTTTCCCGATCCGGTGATGGGCGATCTCACCATCGACTGCGGTCCGATGGTCCTGAAGGCACGGCGCGGCAAGGGCGGTATCCCGCGCCGCGGGCCAGGGCTGGCCTTGCCAGGACAAAAGGCCCCGCCAGGCAAGAGCTTGCCAGGCCAAAAAGCTCCACCCGGAAAGAGTCGGCCTGGGGCCGGCAAACCCAAGCCCCCCGGCCCGGTGGCGCCCAAGCCACGAATCGTCAAGCCGCGGATCCTGCCGGCAAGCTCACCTTCCGCCCAGCCCTTGGCCCATCAGGGGCTGGTCATCGGACCCGAGCCCCTGCTCCGGGGCAACTGCCGAATCCGCCTTGGCGGCCAGCAGAAACGCCGCCTGCTCGCGCCCCTGGCCCTGCGGGTGAAAATCACCCGCACCGACAAGGTGCAGCCTCAGCAGGAGCTGCTCAACGTCCCCTGGATCGTCACGCCCAACGACTCGACCTATCACATCAAGCCGCTCAACATCGACGGCGAGTCACGGCTCCGGGTGGAGGTCTTCGCTGATCCAAAGAACAGTCGCGGTAACGTGATCCTGATGAGCGATGCCGGCCGGATCGCCCGCGACCAGGGTGCCATGGGTGACGAGTGGCAGCGGCTCATCGGCTCGGTAACCGTCCACTCAGCGCCCCTCTGCGGCGAGTCGAACTTCGAGACCATCGAGGCCGCGGGCAGCTGTCTGCGCGGCTATTTCACGGTGCCGGCCATGCTCGCCACCTTGCAGGTGACCCGCGCCCCCTGGGTGGAGCGGCCGTTGGTCACCCGCAGCATCCTCAGCGCCGTCGGGATCGCTTTCGCCATCGACAGTTACGACCCGGTGGAACGGGAGGCCTTCCCCATTGCCGGACACATCGGTGCCTTCGTGCAAGATCTGGGGGACGAACGGATCGGTATCCTGAGCTACTTGGGGGTGGCGCCCACCGTTCCAATCCTCGGCGAGGGCGGCAACACCACGTCCATCGGCCTGCTGGGCGGCTTGGGCATCGAGTACATCACCAGCGCCAACGGGCCGGACGAGGGGTTCAAGCCGGCGGCCTTCGTGTCGGTGATCGTTCAGATCGGCCAGGCCAATCCAGCGGCCAGCGGCGGCGGACAGGCATTTGGTGCCTACGCCCCGCCGCCCCAGGGCCAGCCCGGCCAAGGCATCTACTGAGCCACCGCTCCGCTGGACCCTGGGCTACCGATGCCCCTCGAAATCCGCGGCGCCTCAAGAGGTATTTACGTCACGCGTGTTCAGGCAAGGTGTGATAGGGTGCGCACCGCCTGCAGGGGGCCGATCCCGCCGTCCCGGCGCCGGGTCTAGAACCATCACCGGACATATTCGAGGTGGTCATTCAAATGCATAATTTTACAGGACTTTTGTCAGGGCTAGCGCTACTGGCCGTGCTGCCGGGCTGTCCCGACACGACGGGCTACTACGCTGATTATCAAGCGCGCTACGAGATCATCAACCCCAGCTCGTCGAGCGGCGCAGGTGGCGCTTGTTCGGCCGGCCCCCCAGCGGTGGGCGAGGTCGATGGCCCCTATCTCTTCGTCCTGGCCACGTCGCTCTACCCGCCCACTCCGATCGTCTTCGAAGCGGACATGATCACCAGCGAGGGCGCCGATGGGTTCGAGTTCACCATGACACTCCAGCCGCTGGCGAGTGGTCCGTCAGGCCCGAACGATCGGGTGACGCCGATCGGCGACCCCTTCAGCCTCGAAGGCCCCTATCCCGTCGCCGCCGATGGAAGCTTCACCGCTGAGCTGCCCTTGCTCAACGTGCCCGGTGCGGCCAACCCCATCTCGGGCAATCCGATCAGCGCGGCCATCACGCTCACCGGCACGTTCTGCGCACCTGGTGAATTCATCTGCGGCGAAGCCAATGGCGTGACCGTCGAGCCACCAGACATCGACATCGACGGCTCGACCTTCACCATCGAACAGCTCGACGCGCCGGGCCCCCCCTACCCGGAGCCTCCCCAAATCGACTGCTCTGGCAAACTGGCGAATCCCATATAGGTGATCGAGGTCCTCATGAGAAAGACCATTGTCGCAACCACCGCTCTGACCGCCCTGCTCCTCGCCAGCCACGCCGAGGCCAGCGGCATCGCCACGGCCCGCTTCGGCGGCGAGCACGGCACGCCGATGACCGACACGCCGCCGGCGATCTATTACAATCCCGCGGGCATCGGTCTGTCCGAGGGGATTAACATCTACGTCGACGGCAGCTTTGCCATGCGCTGGGCCAGCTACGAGCACAGCGCCGCGGACACCGACGTCCCCGAGCCCGCCGATGCCCAAGGTGCCAACACCGGCAAGGGAACGCTGGGCAATTTCCTGGCGGTCCCGATGGCCGGCGCCACCGCCAAGTTTCCGCTCACCGACTCGCTGGGGCTCACCGCTGGAGCCGCCTTTTTCGTGCCCTTCGGCGGCACCTCGATGTGGGACCAGAACGACGCTTTTGCGGACCACCCCAACTATGCGGGCCCGGTCGATGGGGTCAATCGCTGGTACAGCATTCACGGCACCATCCGCACCTTGATGATCTCCGGTGCGGCGGCCCTGTCGATCAACGACATGATTCATCTTGGCGTGTCAGGCGGCGCAGCCATCTCGCAGGTCGACTCGCTGCGCGCCCGCAACAGCAACGGCAACGATGACATGACCTTCGAGGGGCGCGCCTGGGTCAAGACCAGCACCGTCCACGGTCAGCTCGGCGGCGGCGTGATGGTCACCCCCCTCGAAGATCCGAAGGCGCTCCGCATCGGCTTGAGCTACCAGGCCCCTCCTGGCATCAGCGACGCCAAGTCGGAGGGCACGCTCTCGATGTATCTCGGCGGCAATCCGAGCGTGGCGGATATCCAGATCGGCCACCAAATGCCCGACATCTTCCGGCTCGGCGCGGCCTACCGTCCCACCGACGAGCTGGAGCTGCGACTGTTCGGCGACTACACCCGCTGGAGCCTGTTCGAGAACATGTGCATCGAGACGGTCGGCAACCCCTGCGAGGTCGACGAGACCGGCGCGCCAGCAGGTGGCACGTCACCTACTCTGAACATCCGACGCAACTGGCAGGACAGCTTCGCCCTCCGAGCCGGATTGAGCTACTGGGTCATCCCAGAGGTCGAGGTGATGGTGGGCTTGGGCTACGACGCCAACGCCATTCCGGACGAGAACCTCGACCCGGCGCTGCTCGACTTCCACGACGTGTCCACCGCCCTAGGCGGGCGCTTCGAAGTCACCGATTGGCTGGCCGCTCAGCTGACCTATACGCACCTGTTCTATATTTCACGAGACACGACCGGCAAGTCGGCGAACGCCACCTTGCACCCGACCTCGCGAGGTCCTGACGCAGGCGGCATCTACAAGCAGACCATCGGCGTGATCAACGTCGGCCTGCAGGGCTCCTTCGATGTCTTCGCCGACGAGTCTGAGCCTCGGCGGACCGAGCCGGCGCCCACCGAGCCGGCGCCCACCGAGCCGGCGCCGACCGAGCCACCGCCGATCGAGCCGCCGCCGACCCAGCCGGCACCCACCGAGCCGGCGCCGATCGAGCCACCACCGATCGAGCCGCCGCCGACCGAGCCGGCACCCACCGAGCCGGCGCCCACCGAGCCGGCACCGGGCTGATCCGAGAGACCTGCGGGCTCGAGCCGCCGAGCACAACGCTCGAGCGCTTGGGACGGCCTCGTCGCCAGCCCTTCGATAGTGCCACCAGCAGGCCGCGGCCATGCAGACCCACGCCATCAGCGATCACCGGGAGATCACTCTCGCCCGCGGAGACATCACCAAGCTCGCTGTTGACGCCATCGTCAATGCGGCCAACCCGCGGTTGCTCGGTGGCGGTGGCGTGGATGGCGCGATCCACCGCGCCGCCGGACCGTCGCTGCGGCAAGCCTGTGAGCAGCTGCCCGAATCCAGCCCTGGCGTGCGTTGCCCCACCGGCGAGGCGCGCATCACGCCAGGCTTCGAGCTTGTCGCCAAGTGGGTCATCCACACGGTGGGACCGGTCTACCGAGGCCCAGAGAGCGCCGCCTTGTTGGCGAGCGCATACCGGTCGAGCCTGGCCCTCGCCAACGACCGTCAGTTGTCCTCCTTGGCCTTCCCGGCCATCTCCTGTGGCGTCTACGGCTATCCGTTGGAGGCCGCCGCCACCATTGCCCTGGAGACCTGTCGAGACCATGGAGGCACGGTTGCGCTGATCCAGTTCGCCCTCTTTGGCGACGACAGCTGCAGCGCCTTCACCACCGTGGCCGCTCGCTTGTTTTCCACGTGATGCACCGCTCCACCGCCCCATCATCGCTCAGCGCCGGCCGTCGCTTGCGCCTGGGCCCCATCTTGGCGGCCGCCCAGGGGCATGCCTGGACCTTCAGGCCCTGGATCGAAGCCCAGCTCCGGCCGCTCAGCCTGCCGCCGTGGCGTCTCTGGTCGACCACGGTCCAGGATTCAGTTGCCGGGAGGGTTCGACTCACTGGGGCGCTCCATCAGATCCATGCCAAGGGCTCGGACACGGTGGTCGTGGTGGTGCATGGGATGGGCGGCGACATCGACAGCCACTACGCCCAGCGGGCGGCCATCGCAGCCCACCGCCGCGGCATCGATTGCCTGCGCCTCAACCTCCGCGGCGCCGATCTGTCAGGCCATGATTTCTTTCACGCTGGTCTGACGGCTGATCTGGAAGCAGCCATCGCCAGCCCGGACTTGTCCCGCTATCGACACGTGCTGCCGATTGGTTACTCAATCGGGGGACACCAGGTCCTTCACCTGGTCGCCGGGCGACCGGACCCACGGATCACCGCAGCCGCGACAATCTGTGCGCCCCTGGACCTGGATCGAGGGGCCACCGACATCGATACCCCAGCGCGTTGGCCCTACCGGCGACACATTCTGTCAGCGCTGAAACTAATGGTGCGGGCCGTTGCGGCCCGCGGCACCCTGCCCTTGCCGCGACCACTCCCCGAGCTGCTGCGCATCCCGACCCTTCGCCAGTGGGACGATCAGCTCGTCGCGCCGCGCTTCGGCTTCGCCGGGGTCAGCGACTACTACGAGCAAGCTAGCGTAGCTCGCCGCCTCGAGACGTTGCAGCGTCCAACGCTCATGGTCTGCGCTCGACAGGACCCGATGGTCTTGGCCCGGAGCGTACGGGCTGCGCTCACCGCCAAGCCTGCAGCCCTGCAGCTCCATTGGTCAGATCGAGGCGGCCACGTCGGATTCCCGGGAGACACGACGCTCGGTCTGGCCGGCCCGCGAGGTGTGGAGGGCCAGGTCATCAGCTGGTTGCTCGAGCAGCGCGGCTGAGCCCTGGCGAAACGAAAGTCGATTGCGACCCCTGTCGCAGGCCGGTACCTTGCCGGTCGCTGCTGATGTCATCTTCGCCCAAGAGTCGAAAACGTGGTCGCTACCATCACGGCGACTTGCCCAGAGCGCTAGTCGATGCGGCGCTCGACTTGGTGCAGGAACAGGGCGTCGCCGCACTGACGCTCCGGGAGGTCGCCCGGCGCGTGGAGGTCACCCACGCTGCGCCCTACCGCCACTTCAAAGACAAGTCCGCCCTGCTCGCAGCGGTCGCTGCGGAGGGCTTCAAGCGGTTGTCCCGCACCCTATCCGAGGCGCGGTTGGGGGCGTCCAAGAGCGAGCAGCTCGCCGCAACAGGGGTCGCCTACCTCCGTTTCGCAACCCATCACCCAGCCCATTATCGAGTGATGTTTGGCACCGAGTCGCAGACCGCTCGCTCCGCCGCGCTCGAGGCGGCAGCGGCTGACGTGACCACCGAGCTGCGAGCGCTGTGTTCCCCGGGATCGGGCTCCCAGGGATCGGCCTCCGAGAGACCGTCCTCCGAAAGCTCAGATCTGGACGACACCCAAGCGTCCGAAGGCGCGACCACTTTGTGGGCCCAATGGCACGGGCTCGCGCTGCTCCACCTCGGCGGTTGGCTCGAGCTTGCACAGCCCGCAACCTTGCCCAAGCTGTTGGCCGAGGCTCTCGACTCTTTGCCCAGCACCCCTGCCCCGATCCGGCGAGGATCGGCTGCGCCGCCGCCGAGCAGCGCCCAGCAGGTGTCTCCCCAGAGCACCGCCACAGCGCCGCTTGATGGTCCCGAGCCCCCTGGGTCAGACCGCGCCGACTCGGCGTTCGAGGGGTCGGAAAAGGGCGAGACGGCTCCTGGCGACGACTTTCGCTGAGTGCTGTGGGTCCCAGAAACGCCATCCGCGTGAGCGAGCGGTGGCTTCTGGCTGACTCGCAGTGTCGCCCTCGGTAGGGACGGACCGCGGGGCACTGGTTGCATGGGTACGGATGGCGCCCACGGAGCCCGCCGCGCGACGTCACCGTCACGGAGTCGATCGGCCAAGTGCCGCTACTGCCTCTGTTCCGCGCGTGCTCGGGCAGCGACGGCTCAGGCAGCGCGCCGCGTGTACCGATGATGCAGACCACCGACGACGGGCAACTCGATCACGTCGCCCATCTCTGCCTGCTCGACCTCACGCCCGGCGGGCGAGTCCTTGCTCAATGACAAGTGGGTCCGGCACGGATGGTAATAGTCGTCGAGATAGCTGCGCAGGAGTCGGCGGAGGTGCTGCTCGCTCACAACGATCACGTGGTCGAGTAGGTCGCGCCGCAGTGTGCCGATGACGCGCTCGACGTATGGATTCTGCCATGGCGACCGAGCGGCGATCAGTACTTCGTTGACGCCCATGTTCTTCATGCGATTTCGGAACTTGGCGCCATAGATCCCATCGCGGTCACGCAGCATGTAGCGAGGCGCCGTGTCCCACGGGAAGGCGTTGACTATCTGTTGCGCCGTCCACTGCGCGCTCGGGTTGGCAGTGACATTGACGTGGACGATCTGCCGACGACGGTGTGCCAGCACGACGAACACAAACAAGACGTCGAAGAACACCGTCGGCACCGTGAAGAAGTCCACGGACACGAGCGTGTCCACGTGATTGTCCAGAAACGAACGCCAAGTCTGAGACGGCGGCTTTCTCCGATGCGGCATGTACTTCGAGACGGTGGCCTCGGACACCCGGATGCCGAGCTTGAGAAGCTCGCCGTGGATGCGAGGGGCGCCCCACATGTTGGCTGTGGCCATACGCCTAATGAGGGCGCGAATCTGCGGATCGATGGCGGGGCGGCCACCCTTTGGGCGGCTCCGCCAAGCCCAGTACTTTCGGAATCCTGCCCGATGCCATCGGATGACCGTGTCCGCCTTGACGATGACCAACGCATCGCTCCAGCTTGCCCATCGGTGCGAGAGCAGCACCCAGAGCCCACGGTCGGCATTGGTCAGCCGTGGCCGCTTGACCGAGCGCTTGAGCACGCCGAGCTGATGCCGCAGAGCGAGGACCTCGATGGCGAGTCGGCAGCGCGTCTTGAGGAAGCCAAGGCCAGCGAGGACCACGGAGCGGAGGATGTTCAGCACGGCTGCGCAGCCTGGTCTGGCCGTAGCCGGACCTCAACGATTTCGCACTGGTCCGAGTTTTCAGGACCCACAGGTCGAACGTAGCTCGCGGTTCACCATTCTCGTGCGGATGCCCAGCCGGGACCCGGTCGCGGTCGCTCGAGCGCTCAAGAAGCAGATCACCAAGCTGCCGGCCCACCTTCGACGCTCGCTCACCTGGGACCGAGGCCTGGAGATGACGCGCCACGCCGACTTCAGCGTCGCAACCGGTGTCGACGTCTACTTCTGCGACCCGCAGAGTCCGTGGCAACGAGGCTCGAACGAGAACACGAACCGCTTGCTGCGCCAGTACTTCCCCAAAGGCCAACCGATTGATGGCTTCACGCAGCGGCAACTCAACGCGGTCGCTCGTGAACTCAACGAGCGACCCCG
>JAUVCD010000334.1 GCA_030590865.1 Myxococcales bacterium
ACCGATTGGGTGGATGGCATGGGCAGCGTTACCAATGATGACCAGTCGTTCACGGACATCTTCCCGGGCACGTACCAGTTTTAATGGATAGGCGGTGCGCTTGCCGACTTTTGTAAAAGCACCCAACTCGGTTCGACCAAATCGTTCCTGTGCAAGGGAAATGAATGTCTCATCGTCGAGGCCCAGTATTTCCTGAGCATTTTTACTGGCTACCGACCATACCAGGCCACAGCGTTTGCCCGTGTGCGGTAACACGGCAAAGGGACCGGTATCAGTCAGGCATTCAAATGCCCGGCCTGCATGTGCCTGCTCGGGTGTAACGTTGCAGATCACGGCAGTCTGGCCATAATCACGGGTGTCTGTAGCGATCTTTAAATAGTTCCTGATGAAAGAATTGGCACCGTCGGCGGCAACCACCAGGCGGGCCTCCAGCTCTTCAACTCCCGTACCGGACTCTAGCCGCAATTTGTTTGTGGGCCCGCCAGTTTCAATGGCTTTAACACTGGCCGGGCTAATAACATCAATATTCTCTGTCTGTTCTAATTGTCGGTCGCCCCAATGGACCCGGTCCTACCAGGCCCCGCAGCCCACGACAAACCCACTCGCAATGCCGTCAGTTGACGTCGATGAGTCCGCGCCGAATAGCAAACCGGGTCAGGTCAGAGTTGTTGCGCAACCCCAGCTTCTCCAGGACCCGGGCACGGTAGGTTTCCACTGTGCTGCCGCTGAGGCTCAATGCCTGGGCCACCTCGCGGGTGGTCATACCTCTGGAGAGACGGACCAGCACCTGCAGCTCACGATTGGACAGCGCCATCTCCGGCGCCTCGGTTGGCGTGCACCCCATCCGACTCACCATGTGGTCCATTACCGATGGGCTCACGTAGATGCCCTGATCCGCAACCTTGCGGACTGCGGCGAGCAACTCGGTAGCCGGTGCGACTTTGGCGACAAAGCCAGCAGCGCCAGCGCGGATCACCCGGGTGGCGTACTCTTCATTGGCGTGCATCGTGAGGATGAGGATCCGCGTTCCTTGCTTCATCCCTGCAATAATCTGAGTCGCCTCCAGGCCATCCAGGTCGGGCAGGCTGTAGTCGAGCACCACCACGTCGGGCTTCTCGGTCCGGCAGAGCGCAACACCGTCCTGCCCAAGACCGGTCTCGCCCACGACCTCCATGTCTGTCTCGGCGTCGAGCAAGCGGCAAATGCCGGCCCGAACCACCTCGTGGTCATCAACTACCAATATTCGCAGCATGTTAGCTCAGGGAAGAGAGCCGCACCGCGGGGCACGGCTCACAGCCCCTCCTCATCGACATCTCGAAGCCGGAGCATGACTTGCAGCGGAGCCCCAACCAGGGCGAGTCCCAATCGCTCACGCAGCTTGGTCTCCCCGACTTGGAACTTGCGTTGGATCCGTTTCTGGTAAGCCTTTCTCAGCGCCTCCAGCAACTCGTTCATCTCGCAAGGTTTCTGAAGATAGGAGTAAGACCCCGCTTTGGTGCAATCGACCGCCGAATCCACCGAGCCGTGGCCCGTGAGGATAATGACCTCCGTCAAAGGGTGTTCCTTCTTCAAGATCGCCAACGTCTCTTCGCCGCTCATGCGCGGCATTCGCAGGTCGAGCAGCGCAACGTCGAACTCCTCTTTCCTAGCGGCGGCGACCGCTTCGTCTCCGTCAGTCACCGCGACGACCACGAAATCGCGCAGTGACAGCCGCTTGGACAGTCGCTTGAGGAACTCGACTTCGTCGTCGGCAATCAATAATCGGATCTTCCTTGCCATTGAGCTGTGCCTCCCACTGTGTTCTCTGCTGTGGTCCGAGCCTGATCCGTAATGCTGTGCAAGTGGCGCCCCGTCGGGGCAGGACGAATGCCAATGGTTGCCTGCCGGCGCCGGCACAGTGACGTGAAGCGCCGGATTGGCCTTCCGTCATGTCCTGTATCTAGTGTAGCCAGCCGGCCGCCAGGCGATATGGGGCGGGGCGCCAGTTGGCAATAGCGGGGCGCGTCATTGGGTCATGGCGGATTCCGCTAGTAACCGGACCATCCCATTGAGGCGGCCGTAACGAGGCGACCTCACGGCCGGGCTACGGGTCAATCGAGACCAATGAGCCCCCGCCGAATGGCGAAGCGGGTCATGTCCGAGTTGTTTCGCAAGTTGAGCTTCTCGAGGATGTGGCTGCGGTGGGTTTCCACGGTGCTGGTGCTGAGGTGCAGGGCTGCTGCCACCTCCCGCGTCGTCATTCCGACGGCGAGCCTGGTCAGCACTTGGAGCTCCCGGTTGGACAGCACCGACTCAGGGGCATCGGCGGCTGGCCGACCGAGGCGGCTGACCATCTTCTCCATGATAGCCGGGCTGACGTAAACGCCTCGGCTTGCCACTTTGCGTACCGCCACGAGCAGCTCATCGGCCGGTGCCGCCTTGGGCACGAAACCGGTGGCGCCGGCGCGAATCACCCGGGTAGCGTATTCTTCATTGGCGTGCATGGTGAGAATTAGCACCCGGGTGTCACCATCGAGCTCGGCGATCTGCCGAGTCGCCTCGAGGCCATCCAGGTCAGGCAGGCCGTAGTCGAGCAGGCATAGGTCGGGCTGCAGCTTCCGGCACAGCGCCACGGCCTCCTTACCCAAACCCGTCTGACCCACTACCTCCATATCTTGCTCGCCATCAATCAGACGACAGATCCCTGCGCGAACCACCTCGTGGTCATCCACCACTACGATGTGAATCATGGTCTCTCCAGAGCGGCTGAGATCGTTCTCGGGACTCGCAGCTTCACGCGGGTCCCCTGGTGGGGCACCGAGCGGAGCTCGATGCTACCATTGACTAGCTTGGCGCGCTCCCGCATGCCGGTGATGCCAAAATGGCTCAAGGCTGACTGATCGGCCGGATCGAAGCCGCGACCGTCATCGTAAACCGACATGGCTAGCTCAGCATCGTTGCACACAATGCCGATGCTGACCTGCTTGGCCTTGGCGTGACGGTGCACGTTGGTGAGCGCCTCCTGCAGCACCCGGTAGGCGCAAAGGGCGACCTCGGGAGCGAGGGGCGACTGCTCGTCGGGGAAGTCCACCAAGAGATCGGCGTCGACAGCGGCGTAGTCTCGAAACTCCTGGACGAGCTGCCGCACCGCCGGCTCGAGCCCTAGATCGTCGAGCAATGGGGGGCGCAACCCCTTGCACATGCGGCGCAGCTCTTCGACTGAGGACTCGAGCAATTGGTTGGCTTGAGCGAAGGACGGTGGTGCTGGCGGCGAATCGCTTTTTGGTTTCTTGCCCAGCCAGTCCAGCTCGAACCGTAGTGCGGTCAGCGTTTGGCCCAGGCCGTCATGCAGATCCCGCGACAGCCGCGCCCGCTCCTCTTCTTGCGCCACCAGCACCTGACGAGATAGGCGCACCTGCAGCTTCTGCGCCATCCGACGCTCGGTCACGTTGGCGAAGACCGCCAGCACCGCCGGTTTGCCTTGGTGGGTGAAGTGGGTGCCGTGGATCTCGACATCGAGTCGGCGGCCGTCTTGGCACACGTCGACCGAGTCGAGGCTAGTGGCTCCCCGGTCGTCCATCTGGGCCATGAACTCGTCGTATTTGTGCTGGTAGTCGTCGGCGATGAGATCACGAACATGGGTGGCGTCGAGCTCCCCTTCATCATAGCCATGCATGGCGCAAGCGGCCGCGTTGGCCTCTTCGATACGCCCGTCCAGATGGAACACGACCAGTCCGTCGGTGGCCGAGTCGAAGACGCTGCGGTAGCGCGCCTCTGAAGCTCGCAAGGCCTCCTCCGCTCGGCGGCGCTCGGCTACTTCTTGGACGGCTTCATCCCGCGCGCGGCGGTAGGCGCGGAGGCGCAGCCCCAAGAGGTAGATCAACACGCTGAGTCCGATCGACAGCGCCACTCCGAAGCTGGGGATCAGGATACGGACCGCCCAGCTTGGCTGCAGCGTTCCGGCAGGGCGCGGCAGCACGGTCATGCGCCACCTTCGGTTCCACACGTTGAAAGTGCGAGCGCTGCGCACCGAGCCTTGCCGAGATGCGGCGGCGGCGACATCTGGGTCGTGGCGGAACACGGTCTGGTCACCGTCGTCGATCCGGAAGCTGAACTCCGACCGGATTCGCTCGTGGAATAAGTCAGCGAAGAGTGGGTCGGCGCGAAACTCGAAGACTAGGTAGCCGAGCGCTTCGGCTCCGTGCTGCAGCGGCAGGATGCCAAACATGCTCACTCGCTTGTCGCCGCTCTGGACGGGGGGGGACATTACCGGTTGCTGGCTGCGCTTGGTGTCGGCCAGCAGCGAGCTTGCTCCACTTGCGAGAAAGGCGGGCACCGTCCGATTGTCCGCGGGCACGACCCATTGGGCTCGTCCGGCGGTGTCGAGCAGGGCCACGGCGTGATACCCCTCACGCTCCTGGATCAGCACGGCGCCGAACTGTTCGAACCGTGCACGGGACCGGTCGCTAGGCCCGTGGGTGGCCCAATGTTTGGCAGAGACCTCGGCCACCGAGAGGTCGGAGGCAAAATAGACCTCGGCGCGACGGGATGCCTGGGCGCAGACGTCTTCTGTGTGGCGCGTCAGCAGCTGACGCTGATGGTTCACCTGCTGTTGCCAAATCGCTCCAGTCAAGGCGGCGAGCAGCGCAAACACGCCCAGTGGCGGAAACCACACCCCGACGGAGCGCACCGACCCGCTTTTTCCACGGCTCATCTTCAGTCACTCTGACCGGGATCGGAGGCGCGAATCAAGTCTGCTGCTTCTTCGAAGGCGTCGGACAAGCGGATGATTCCGACCACTGCGCCAGCGCGCCTCACGATCAGCGATTGGCAGTGCAGGATGACCATGCGTCGGATGGCCTCGGTCAGCGTAGCCTCCTCCAAGATGCTCTCGCCAGCAGGAACCATGGCCTGTTCGACCCGCACGCGAGCGGCTGCACGGCACATGCCCGCCAAGCTCCCGCTGACCCGGCCGATGCGCCGCTTGAGCGTATCGATAAAGGTGTCGTCGAGACCGGCTTGAGCCAAGGACGCCAGATCATCCTGGCCTAGCAGCTCAGGTTCGAGGCTTCGCAGGATGGCCCAATGGGTGAGCTTGCCCACCACGTCGCCATCCGCGCCGAGGACCAAGACCGCCCGATGGTGGTGTCGGTCGTAGGTCAAGCCGAGCTGAGCCTTGTTGAGGGCCAGCAGTGCCTCGCGGACGGTGCATCCCGAATTGATGGTGGCGTACTCGCTGAGGGCGAGCATCACGTCTTTGACCGTCTTTCCGCTCACAGTTTCCCCACGTCGTCTGGTGGTGTCAGCTCTTCCTCGAGCTCTCGTAGTCGCCGTAAAATGTCCAGCGGATCCTCCCCGGTGGTGCCTCTCAGCAGACCCTCCATTCTGGTGCCATCGATCCCGAGCTTGCGGGCCACGCGCTGCTGATAGGCGTCCTTCACCGTCTCGAGCAGCACCTGGGTTTCGCAAGGCTTCTGCAGGTAGCTGTACGAGCCGGCCTCAGTGCAATGCGCCGCTGCCTCGGTGGAGCCGTGGCCGGTGAGGATGATGACCTCGGTGAGCGGATGGCTGGCCTTGAGGCGTTGAAGCAGCACATCGCCGCTCATGCCGGGCATCTTGAGGTCCACCAGCGCCACGTCGAAGTCATGGCGGTCGGCTGCGGCGAGCGCCTCGGTGCCATTGACTGCGGTGGTGACGTCGAAGCCACGAAGCGTGAGCCGTCGCGCGAGGTTCTCCAGGAAGCGAAGCTCGTCATCCACGATGAGCAGCCGTATTTTCATAGTCATCGAGGGTCTCCTTGCGGTTGCTCAGAATCCTATCCATTGCCAATATCCGAAGAAGACCCAGCCCCACAGCACTGCGAAGGCGAGCAGGGTGACGACGATGCCGTGCTTCAGGAAGTCGCCGACGGTGACTAGTTGCTCCCCCGTGTCCAGATCCTTGGCCAGCGAATAGATGATGGCGTTGTTCGGGGTACCGATGATCAGGCAATTGGCGAAGGACGACGCAAAAGCCGTTGCGAAACCGACCATCCATGGATGGGTCCCCGACACCTGGGCCATGGGGATCGCCAGCGGGCCGATCGCCGATACCGTGGCTCCGTCACTCATGATGTTGGTGAGCACTCCGGTGAACAAGCTCACGGCCACACAGAGTCCCTCGCCGGAGCGCAAGATGTCGGGCAAGAGGGCCACGAAGCTGTCACCGATCCACAGTGCTGCGCCGGTGGTGGCTAAGCCCACACCCATGGCGCAGGCGCTGCCGTAGAGCGCGACCACATCCCAAGAGATGCCGTTGATGTCTCGCCAGGTGATGACCCGCATCATGCCGAGCGCTACCAAGCCGAGCAGCGCGGGGCCGCCCATGCCCAGCTGATCGCTAGCGGTGATCCACAGGACGATGACCCCGAGGAGCACGACCGCGGCGATCTTCTCGTGGGTCGTCATGGGACCGAGCCGTTTGGCCTCTGCGCGCACGATGCTGGCCACGTCGAGGTCCTTGACCTTCAGCACTTTGCGGAACCGCAAGAAGAAATAGAGCGCGATGACCATGGCCATGACGGGTACGAAGGGCAGTCCGTAGGTGACCCACTCGCCGAAGCTCGGCGCCACGTCGTAGTCGGACAGAATGCCGATCATCACGGCGTTACGTCCCCCCGCCGCAGGCGAGCCGGGCCCCCCTCCGTTGGCCGCGAAGCAGAGCGACAGCATGAGCATCACGGCCAAGGAGCGATCCTTGGCGATGCCCGCCGCGCGTATCGACGCCATGTAGACCATCATCAGAATCGGAGCGATGAAGGCCACCAAGGCATGTTCGGAGAGAAAGGACGCGCAGAGGGCGAGCAAGGGCAGAAAGAGGAACAAGAAGGCCTTGAGCGATTTACTGGTGCCGAGCAGCAACAGACCGATTCGTCGGTCCAGGCCGGTCTTGGTCACCCCCGCCGACAGGGCGAGCACCCCGGCGATGAAGAACACCGCATCCTTGGCGTAGGCCTTGGCCACCATGTTGGGCGGAAAAACGCCAAACAGGTACATCAGCACTCCGACGAGCAAGGCGGTGATACCGATAGGTAAGGCGCCGCTGGCCCACAACAGGGCTGCCACCGCCAGCACGCCCATCATGACGCGGATCGATCGGCTGGCTTCGACGGGGGTCAGCGGACGGGAGACTTCCGTGTCGTCGGCTTGTATCTCGGTGACGGTGCGCTTGGCCGAGCGGCTGTAGTAGTCGGTGATGGTTTCGCCCAGGTCCATCTTCCCGTAGCTGGAATAGCCGGCGATGGGGTCGGTGGCGATGTCGCCGGACTTGGGCGCAGAGAGGATGCGGATCATGCTCTCTGGAGCGGGCATGAAGTACAGGCCGGCGAAGATCGCCGCGGCGAGGATCAAAATGCCAGGCCGGAAATTGGCGGCACCACGTAGCCAGCCCCACAGCGAGCGGTGCTCGATGCGCACGATCTCGTGGCGCGCCATCGCGTAGGTCTTCTCTTGCCGCGCTTGTTCGATGGTGAGGATGAGCTCCTCGAGCTCGCAGGGTTTCTCCAGATAGGCGAAGGCATCGAGCCGGCCGGTGGTGGTGGCCGACTCGATGCTGCCGTGGCCGGTCAGCATCACCACCTGCACCTCTGGGGCGACGCGCTTGAGCTGCTTCAGCACCGCTTCCCCACTCATCCCTGGCATCTTGCGGTCGAGCACCACCACGTCAGGCCGGTGAGCCCGCGCCTGCCGCACGGCCGCCTCGCCATCGGCGACGTCTCGGACCTTGAGCCCCCGCAACGTCAGCCGTCGCGCGAGGTTTTGGCGGAAGGCGTCCTCGTCATCGACCAACAGCACATGGGTCGGCGTTTGTTGCCTCGACTTGGCCTCGCCGAGATCCTGGGAATCAGAGGTTTTCTTAGGCATTTGCATCTCGACGACTCTTCCGTGCTCGTTCGGCGCGCCGCAGGGCAGTCTTGGTGGCGACGGGCAGTGACAGGATGAAGGTCGTGCCCGCCCCACCTTCGCTTTCCACTTCGATGCGCCCGCCCAGCGCCTTGATGATTCCGTAGCTGATGGAAAGGCCCAGCCCGGTCCCGCGGCCGACCGGCTTGGTCGTGAAGAACGGGTAGAAGGCCTTGGCCATTTGCTGGGGCGTCATGCCGCAACCGGTGTCGGCGATACGGATCTCGACCAGCGAGCCGGCCCGCCGCGTCTGTGCGGTGATGCGCCCAGCGCCTTCGATGGCATCACGGGCGTTGTTCAGCAGGTTGACCAGCACCTGCTCGAGCTGGTTGGCGTCGCCGAGTACCGCGGGTAGCCCGGGCTCTAGCTCGGAGATTACCTCGATGTCTGACACCCGGAAGGCGGTGTCTCTGACGGCCAGGGCACGTTTGATCTGGTCATTGATGTCGATCGGCGCCGGCTCTGGATCGTGATTACGGGCGAAGGCAAGCAGCTGCCGGGTGATGTTGCGCCCCCGTAGGGCAGCCTGCTCGATGACCGCCAGATGTTCGCCGAACTCGGCGAGGTCGACCTCTTGGCCGAAGGTGGGATCGATGGTGTCCTGCATCAGCCCAGCGGTCTCGTAGATGATCGCCAGGGGGTTGTTGATCTCGTGGGCGACGCCGGCCGCCATTTCGCCGACCGAGGCCAGCTTGGCGGCGTCGAATAGGTAGCGCGTCAGATCCTCGCAGTCCGTGTCCGCCTGTTCGAGGCGACGGACGAGGGTGGTGGTACTGCGCAGCGCCAAGCCCACGACCAACACTAAGGTGAGCAGCAACAGGCCGCCGAGCACGACGCGCGTCCGGGTCATCGGTCGGTAGGCATCTCTTTCGGGAACCATCACCACCAGCGCCCAGTCGGCAGCACGCAAGGGTGCGATGGCGCTCAGGTAGGCGACGCTTTGGACGGTTCGCCTTGCTACGACGGTGTCGCTTCGCGGCAGATCGGTGAGTGGGAAGCTCCGGTCGCGGTCTTGGTCGCCGGACAGCGTCTGGCGCTGACCTTCGGGATTGACGAGGAAGGCTTCAGCCTGCTCGATGAGATGGGATCGTCCGACGAAGGCCCCGAACTCCTTCGGATCGACGCTGGCTCGTAAGGTCCAAGGTTGCCCTTCGAACTGACGGGTCACCGCGATGATGAAGTGCGGCTGGTGCCGGAAGCCCAAGAAGACGTCGCTGATGAAGGTCCCCTGAGGGCTGTTCAGGACCTTTTGGAACCAGGCCTCGTCCTGGTAGCACTTGCCTTTCAGAAAGGCATAGGGGCCTGCGTAGGACACCTGGATCCCCTGAGGGTCGAAGAGGCCGACGTCGACGAAAGCTGGGCTCTCCGCACGAAGCTCAGCCAGCACCGTCTGCATGGTGCTCGACGACGGTGGCTCCTTCAGCCACTGGGGAGACAGGGCACTGCGGAGATCCGACGCTCGGGCTTGCAAGAACAGGTCGACGGCGTTGCGCTGGTTGTCGGCGATGGACGACAAGTGCTGGTTGATGCCCTCGCGCAGGGTGTTGCTGTATTCATAGTGGAAATAGGCGGAGAGCAGGATCAAGGGCACGGCGTAGGCGACCACCAAGCGCCAGCCGAGCCGGCGCCGCAGCTTGTCGAAGTGGGCATGACCGTGGGCGTTGACGCTCCGCGCCAGCGGCGTTTCTGCCTGGTCTGCTTCGAAGCGATGAGATCTCTGGGGCATCCTCGACTGGGGCTGGTCGGAGGCGCTAGCCGTGGGTGGCTCACTGGTGGTTTGGCCAAGGGCCTTCGGTCGCGAGGCCGTCTCGTCGTCAGCGCTTCGTCGATCTGTCGTGGGGGCGGGTAGCTCGGGCACGGCGAGAAGAACTCCTCATGAAATGTGTACCGTGTCAGGCACCCCCAGCGGTATCGCGACAGTCACCGAAACCCAGTGGTGGATTGGCGGGGTTCGGCGATAGTGGAATCCGCCACAAGCCCTGTCCCTTGCCCGCTTCGTGTCGAAAACAGGGTTGGAGATGTGGCTCGAGCGAGGGCACCGCCCTGTGGGCCCAGCGTGCACCAACCACAAGACCAGCAGTGTCGGAGGGCCTGCCAAGTAGATCGCGCAAGCGGCACGTCCCGCGGTAGCGGAAACCACCGC
>JAUVCD010000087.1 GCA_030590865.1 Myxococcales bacterium
CCAGACACGGTGACCCGTCACCGACCGCACCTCATCGCCGCGGCAGCACGCCACCGAGTCGATCCCGAGCTGCTGGCCATCGTGACCTTGGTCGAATCTGGTGGCTACACTCGCGCCACCAGCCCTTCGGGCGCCCGCGGACTGATGCAGGTGATGCCGGCGACGGGCAAGGTCATCGCCGCGCAGCGTAGCCTTCAGGACCACACCACCGAGCGGCTCTACGACCCGGCGCACAACGTCGACTTTGGAGCCTGGTACCTTTCGAAGCAGCTGCGAGCCTTCGCCACTGAGGACCAAGACGAGACGGTTGAGCTGGCGGCGGCGGCCTACAACGGTGGTCCGGGACGACTGCAGCGCTACCTCGCTGACGGAGGCACTCTGTCCAACCAAACGATCCGTTACCGACACTGGGTGCGCAACATGTGGGATGAGCGCCGTGGTCGACAATCGGCCGCCTACAGCGCCTGGTACGAGGCGGGCGGGCATCGACTCGTGGACCTGGCGAGGGCCGAGCGGGCGGGAAAGTTTACACAGTAAACATTATCAAACTGGCGGCGAAAAGGTATCGCCTCTTGACCAAACCCGCATTTTCGGCGATACGAGCTTTCCTTTTTCGGTTCGCTTTCAGAGATCAGCGGAATGGCAAACTACAAAGTCTTCAGTGTGCGGCTTCGGCACGAGTGGCTGGCCAAGCCTAAGAGGAAGAAGCGGATCAAGGCCCGCGCGGCCAAGCGGGTCGGTCTGTGGGACGCCTGGCAACGGAACGCCAAGCCCGAGCCGCCGGCGGTCGAAGAGGCCGCCGACGCCGAAGAGCAGCCTGCCGAGCAGTAGCCGGTAGAGCTGTTGGCGAATGGCGTGGTCCCGCAGCACGGGCCCGGCGCACAGCCACGCCGAAGAGGGCACCCCGAAGAGGGGCTACTTCAGCGCTCGCTTGAAGCGACCCGCGATCTCAGGCTCGCTGGCGATACGAGGCGACCAGTGCTGGTTTGCCTTGAGGAACTCGGACAGCGTTACGCCCAGCTTGTCGAGCGCCTGCTTGGGATCCCGAGCATACTGCACCGATCGCGTGCACTCGGCGAAGAGCTCGAGGGAAATGACCCTGCCTGGTGCATCCCGTTGCACCTCTTCGAAGCGCCGTGAGTAGCGAGTGATCGAGGCGGGAACATCGTCGCCGTCCGCTTCGAGATCCCGTGACAACTGGTCCTGCCAGGCGTCGTCGATCCGGTCCCAGCTCTCCTCGTCCAGATCGTGCTCGGCAAGCAACTGCTCACGGTCTGAGCTGTCGAGGGCCAAACGGGCAC
This sequence comes from Myxococcales bacterium, assembly GCA_030590865.1. Lineage (GTDB taxonomy): Bacteria > Myxococcota_A > Polyangia > Polyangiales > Polyangiaceae > JAPYTK01. Next base: position 1,302 of record JAUVCD010000087.1, read on the forward strand.
GGAGCGTGGCGTAAGTATCTAGGTCGAACCTCTTTCGATCATCTGCCCCGCCACTCATCGCTGCCTTGGTAGCTGATGATGGTCTGGAGCGTCAACGGCCAGCGCAACATGGCCATCTTCTGTGAGACGACGTCCGAGGGTGTATCCGGTGCATGCGTGTATTAATACAAGCCTCTGTAATGGACGGCAGCTCTCCCCCCTCCACGCCGCCCGCGCTGCCTGCTTGGGTGCAAGCCTTCGAGGACGCGCAGGCGCAGGTAAGCCAAGCGGCGCGATGCCTGACCGAGGCCGCCGAGCCGCAGGTAGATCTGAAGCCGGCGGCCGCGCTGGTGAGCCGCTCGTTGGCCGTGCTCTACGACGCCATCGACCATCGCCGGGACCGGCTCGCTGACGTTCAACAGACCCGGGAGACGCTGGCTGAGGCGGTCGCGGCACTGGCTGGGCCTAGCGGTGATGATCCCAAGCTCGCGCAAGCTCGGACATTGCTCGGCGAGGCGCGGGACACCCTCGCCGATCCTGAGAGCCATTTCGCAGGCTTGCCGGCCGAAAGGCCGCCCGCGCCGCGAGACTTGATGGCCAGCCAGGACCAGGTCTCGTTGCACTGGGTGGCCCGCGCCTCTTTGGCGCCTAAGATCCAAGTCCCAGGCCCACCGCCGCCCCCCCCGCTCGAGCTTCCGCCGCTGGACAAGCCCAAGAACGTCGAGCAGCTTCGCGAGACGATTGCGAAGGTCGAGCAGCGGGCCACCGAGCGGCGTGAGGCGCGAGCCGAACATGCCCAGGCGAGAGCGGAAGCGCAGCAGGAGCGGCAAGGGGCCGGGGCCCAACCGATTAGCGAGAGCCCTGAGGGATTCGCTGCACCGATCGATCCCGCGATCAGCGAGTACGAGCTCACCGGCAGGCGCACCCGCGAGCTGTTCGAAGAGGTCGCCATGCTCGGCAGCCAGCGCACCCCCCAGCTGGGCGATCAGTGGCGCACCATCGATTTTTTGGAGAAGCGCATGTTCACCGCCATCGACGCGGTGGCGGCCTTGGGCCCAGTCGCCCTCCACGCCATCGAGCAGCTGGTCAGCGATTCGCCGGCCAAGGACCCGGCCGGTGGCTTCGCGGCCGCCATGGTCTTGGGATCATTCGAGGGGCGAGACGCGCTAGCCGCAGCGGAGCGGACCATTCGTTCTCTCGGCGCCGGCGACCCGGAGGTCGCGCGCTACGCCGCCGAGGCGTACAAGCTGATCCCCCATCCCCACCTGGCGCAGGCCATGCGCACCATGTTGGCCGACCAGGACGAGGCCTATCGCCATCTCGCCTTGGATGTGCTCGCCCACCGTGGTCTCGCCAGCATCGAGGAGCTGGTCACCTGTGCCAATGACAGCTCACCGGCGGTGGCGGGTGTTGCGCTCACGGCGCTAGCTTTGGCTGCGCCGAGTCATCCTGAGCTTCCCACCTTGCTCATCCAATCCCTCGCGTTGCCCGAGCTGGCTCCGGCGACCTGGCTCGCCATGGCGCTGTCCAGTCACCCGAGCGCGATCAGCGCGCCAGCCGCCGCCCTGTCGGGACCGGACGGCGAACAGGCAGCCCTGGCCATGGCCCTGACCGCAGACCACGCCGCTGCCCAGCAGCTGACCGAGCAGTGCACAGCGGCACCTACCCCTGGCTTGACCGCGGCGGTGGGTTGGGCCGGCGCCTCCGAGTCGGTGCCTGAGCTCATCGACCTGCTGCGTCACGGCGACGAGGGAGTCGTGACCGCCGCCGCCTACGCGCTGGACCGCATCACCGGGGCCCAGCTCTACGAAGAGGTGGAGATCGATCCAGAAGAGGTGATCGTCCCTGACGGGCCAACGCCAGACGTCGGTGACCTCGAACCGCCGCCACCGCTCGCCAAACAGGTGAGCGATCCACGAGATGAGCCCAGCAGCGGATCACCGGACACCATGTCCCGACCCACCACGGACCCACGGCGATGGCACGCCTATTGGCGCGAGCGTGGTGACGCCTTCAAGGAGGGCTCCCGCTTTCGTCGCGGCCATGGCTACACGCCGGTGGTGTCACTCTGGGAGCTAGACGGCTGGCTGTTGACGGCACCGGAGCGCCGCTTTCTGCAGCACGAGCTGGTGGTTCGAACGGGCCAGTTCGTCCGCTTCGATCCCCTCGATTTGGTCGCCGTCCAAGAAGACGCGCTGAAGACCTGGGAGCCAATCGTGCAACGGTCCTCGAGCATCCCAGGTAGCTGGTCTCGCCCCGGACGGCGCAGCTCGTCCTAGTGAGGTGAGGCACCTGTGAAGCCACTGCCCATCGACTCGGTGATGACCGAGATCGTCGCCGCGGTGCAGCGACCTGGGGGAGCGGTGGTGGTGAACGCCAGTCCCGGCGCCGGCAAGACGACCCGGGTCCCTCGAGCGCTGCTCGACGGCGGTCTGGCCGGCGATGGCGAGATCGTGGTGCTCCAGCCGCGGCGCCTGGCCACGCGACTGGCGGCGATGCGAGTGGCCGAGGAGCTGGGCGAAGCCGTTGGGGCGACGGTGGGCTATCAGGTCCGCTTCGACCGCCGGACCAGCGACCGCACCTGCATACGCTTCGTCACCGAAGGCGTGCTCACCCGACAGTTGCTCAGTGATCCAGAGTTGAAGAACGTCAGCATAGTGGTGCTCGACGAGCTGCATGAGCGGCACGTGCACACCGATCTAGCGCTGGTGCTGGCAGAACGACTGCGACGGACCCAACGACCTGACCTGCGCCTCGTCGTCATGTCAGCCACGCTGGACTCGGGTCCAGTGGCCAGCCTGCTGGGCGCCCCAGTGATCCACTGCCCCACCCGTCTCCACGACGTGGCCATCAACTATCTCCCTCAGCCGAGTCGCGAGCCCCTCGATGTTCAAGTGGCCACAACCGTCAGACAGCTGGTGCGCGACGGGCTGAGCGGTCACGTGTTGGTGTTCCTGCCAGGCATGGCGGAGATCCAGCGCGCCATGACGACGTGCCGAGCCGTCGCGGAGCAAGCGGGTCTGAAGGTCCTGCCCCTTCACGGCGCCCTGCCCGCGAGAGACCAGGACGCCGCCGTCGCGCCCAGCCACAGGGGCAAGCTGATCCTGGCCACCAATGTGGCCGAGAGCTCGATCACCATCGATGGGGTCACGGTGGTCATCGACAGTGGGCTTGCCCGGGTGGCTCATCACAGCCCCAACTCGTCGCTGACCGCCTTGCGTCTCTCACCCATCAGCCAGGCGTCGGCCACCCAACGGACCGGCCGCGCTGGCCGCACTGGCGCGGGCCGCTGCCTACGGCTCTACACCGAGCAAGACCACCGGCGGCAGCGCCCCTTCGACGTGCCCGAGATCGAGCGCAGTGATCTGGGCGAAGCGGCCCTGGCGCTACGAGTTGCCGGGGTGACCAATCCCAGTGGGCTACCCTGGCTTACGCCACCACCGGCGGATCGGCTGACTCGAGCCGAAACCTTGCTGCGACGCTTGGGCGCCATCGATGAGGCGGGCCGAGCGACCCAGCTGGGCCGCCAGATGGCGCGCTTGCCTGTTCACCCGCGGCTGTCACGGGCGCTGGTCGAGGCCGCTGTTCTCGGGGTGGCCCAAGAGGCGGCGTCAGCCGTTGCGATTGTCGCCGAACGGGGCGATCTCCGGCGGCGGCGCAGCGGCACCCACGCCCCCCGTAGGGCCAGCCTCTGGGACCAGACCGAGCTGCTGGACTTAGCCGAAGCGGGGCACTTCAGTGCCGCCGTGATCAGCGAGCTCGGGCTCGATGGCCGAGCCGTGCAGGCCTGCCAGCGAGCCACCAAGCAATTGCGGGATGTCAGCCGCCGGCTGGGCCGCCCAGCAGGGGACGTAGGAGACGTGGACCGAGCCCTGGGGCTCGCCTTGCTGAAAGGCTTTCCCGATCAGGTCGCGAAACGCACCGGCGCCACCCAGCCGCGACCAGGTGCGCCTATCTCACTGGCCATGGCAGACGGGGGCAGCGCCTTGGTCCACGACCCGACGGTAATCGGCGGCGAGGGCTTCAGTCTGGTGCTCGCCGCCGCGCATCGGGACAACCGCCCGGCGCTGGTGCGACTCGCCATCCCCATCGCCGTCGACTGGCTGCTCGATGCCTTCCCCGACGAGATCGACGATCGCACCGAGCTTTGCTGGAACGGCCAGCGGGAGCGGGTCGAGGCCATTGGGGAGTTGCGCTACCGGGGGCTGGTACTCGAGCAGACGAGCGCCGTCGCCCGCCCGAGCGCATCGGCAGCCAAGCTCCTGCTCGCCGCAGCGAAGCGAGCTGGGCTGCATCAGGCAGCCAAAGACGGAGCGGTAGCCCAGCTGGCCACGCGGGCCGCTTTCGTCGCCGCCTTGGGAGAGCCGCTACCCCGACTAGACGAAGCGGCCCTCGGACAGGTGCTCGGCGAGCTATCTGAGGGCATGGTCAGCTTCGCCGAGCTCAAGTCGGTTGGCATCGAGCAGGCGGCGCTGGCTACCCTCACCCACCATCACCGGGAGCAGCTCCGCAAGCTGGCCCCGAAGCAGGTGCGACTGGCCTCTGGTCGCGAGCTGCCCGTCACCTATCCGGCCCACGGCGAGCCTTTGATCGAGAGCTACCTGCAAGACTTCTTCGGCATGAGCAACGGGCCACGAATCGCTGCCGGAGCCCAGCCCTTGGTACTCCACCTGTGGGCTCCGAACCGGCGAGCGGTGCAGGTCACTCGTGATCTGGCAGGCTTCTGGGAGCGCCACTATCCGGACCTGAGCAAGGCTCTGTCGCGGCGCTATCCCAAACACCACTGGCCAGCGGATCCACTCACCGCCCCGGCCAAGCGGCTCAAGCGGGAGCTCTGAGCGCCCCGGCGATCGGCCGCCCGTCTCGCAATACCAGCGCGGCCATCGGCCCACCCCACGGCTGGATCAGGTCGTCTTCGTGGGGCAGGTTCCAGAGCACCAGATCGGCAGGACCGCCCTCGCGCAACACACCCCCAGAAAGGCCCAACGACGCCGCCGCGCCACGAGTCGCGCCGAGCAAGGTCTCGGCCACCGTCAGGCCGTAGTTGCGGACGGCCAACGCCATGGCCAGGGGCAAGCTCTCGGTGGGCGCCGTGCCTGGGTTGGCGTCACTGGCCACCACCAGCTCCACCCCCGCCTCACGGAGCAAAGCGATCGGTGGAGGCGATTGCCCAAGGGTGAAGCTCGCCACCGGCAAGAGAACCGCCCGCACCCCGGCCTCGGCGAGCGCTGCTGCTCCTGCGGCGCTGACGTTCTCGAGATGATCGACGCTAGCGGCCCCGAGATCGGCGGCGAGCTCGGCACCGCCCACATCGGCGAACTGACCTACGTGGATGCGAATCCCCAGACCGAGCTGAGCGGCCCGCTGGAGCAGTGGTCGGGCTTGGGCCACACTGAAGGCCGAGCGGTCGACATAGGCATCGACGTAGGCAGCCAGTCCGTCGGCGGCGATGCCTTCGAGCCACTGTAGACAGCGGGCCCCGTGCCCATCCCGATCGCCCTGGGCCTCCGGCGGCAGGGCGTGCAGGCCCAGAAAAGTCGGCACCACGGCCGGCAAGTCGCGCCGTCCACCCAATCGAGCCACCGCCTCGAGCTGACGCCGCTCGGACTGCTCGTCGAGCCCATAGCCGCTCTTCACCTCGACAGCCGTCACGCCCAGCGCTGCCATGCGGGTGAGCCGGGCCGCCAGCGCCTCGGTAAGCTCGGGCAAGCTCGCCGCGCGCACCGCCCGCATGCTCGCTACGATGCCCCCGCCGACCTTGCTGATCTGCTCGTAGTCGGCACCGGCCATCCGCAGCGCGTATTCCCGGCCTCGGGAGCCTACCCAGACCGCGTGGGTGTGAGCGTCGACCAGACCTGGGGTGACCACACCGTTGCGGTGATCGATGACTCGCGCCTCGGGGAATCGCTCGGCGAGGTTGGTGACCTCGCCGATGGCAGCGACCCGCCCCGCCTTGACCACCAGCGCCAGGTCGTCACTTGCACCCAGCGGATTTTCGTCAGTCGCCTGCAGGGAATCGCAGGTCACCAACCTTCCTGTTTGGATCAGCAGAGTCTCATCAGTGCTCATTGGTCTTTTCCTGCCATGGCGTCGCCTGCCGCCGCCAGCTCTCTCGTCAGCTCCCCTGCCTGGCGGCCACCGATCAGGCCGGCAATCGCCCCGTCACTGCCTGGACGAGCTGGACAGCCCTGGCGCAGGCTGAGGGATCGGGCGGCCGCCTCGCGGCACCGCTCAGCAAAGGCAGGCTCGCCCGTAGCGCGCTCGACCAGGGCGGCGTGGGCCCGAGCTTGAAGCGCCTGGTCAGAGCAAATGAGCAGGACATCACAGCCCGCACGCACCGCCATGACCGCACTGTCCTCGATGCTGCGCTCAGCGGCCACCGCACCCATCTCCATGTCGTCGCTGAACAGCGCGCCCTCGAAACCAAGGGTGGACCGCAGCAGCTCGGTACAGATCTTGGGAGCGAAGGTCGCCGGCACTGCAGGATCGAGGCCGTCGAAGACGACGTGGGCGGACATCATGGCGGCTACGCCGGCTTTCGCTGCGGCGCGGAACGGCGGCAGCTCTACCTCATCGAGCCGGCTGCGCTCATGGGCCACGGTGGGCAGCGCCAAGTGGCTGTCCAGAGCCGTGTCACCGTGACCGGGAAAGTGTTTGGCGCAGGCCAGCACGCCGTGGCCTTGCAGGCCTCGCACCATAGCCGCGCCATGAGCAGCCACCACCTCCGGATCACGACCAAAGGATCGATCCCCGATGACCGGGTTCTGGGGATTGCTGTCCACATCCATGACCGGCGCGAAATCGAGATTGAAGCCGAGCACGGCAAGCTCCCGTCCCAGCTGCTCGGCAACTCGCTCGGTCAGCGCGACGTCACCGATGCGTCCCAGCTGTCGCATCGGTGGGAGCTTCACAAACGGCGGACCCAAGCGGGCCACCCGACCGCCCTCCTGGTCGACTCCGACTAGCGGCGGCAACGCTGCCGGCGCCGCCGCGACCAGCGACCGATTCAACCGAGCCACCTGGTCGACGGACTTGATGTTGCGCCGAAACAGAATCGCTCCAGCCCGCCGGCCGGCGGCTAGCTCACGAGCAAACCGAGGACTCAGCTCGGTGCTCGCGAAACCACCGACGATCAGCTGGCCGCACAACTGGTCGATGGAGAGGCGGAGGTCATCCAGCGGTTGCATGACGGAGGGACGCTAGGCGAACAGCAACTCGAAGGCGAACGGGAACGCCCATGGGGACAGGCCGGGACCTCGAGCTCGAGCTCGACGGGCAAGTCGCCGCAAAACAGGCGCGACAACAGCCTGGCGGGCGGGGATCGAAGCGCGGTCGGTGTGATATACCCAAGGTCGCATCCACGCCGCCGCACCCTGTCATGACACCCATCGAGCCCACCCGCCGTGACGTGCTGCAGCGAGCGCTGCAGACCGGAGCGCTGGCGCTGGTTGGTTCGACCGCTAGTTGCGGGGCCGGCCTGCGCCGCACGCCCAACCAGGCCTACCTCGAGCTGCCGAGCACGCCTCCCGGTGCCGTAGCCATGGGCCTGGATCGCAACGCCACGCCAGCGGAGATTTGCCGCGATGCCGTCGCCCGGATCACCGACCTGGCTTGGCTGAACAAGGGCGACTCGGTCTTCATCAAGATCGCCTGCAACTCGGACAACGAGCATCCTGCGGTGACCTATCCTGCCGCGGTAGAGGCCATGGTGGCGCTGCTTCGTGAGCGCGGGGCGGGCACCATCTATGTGGGCGACCAAGCGGGGGTGGAACACGTGCGTCTCACCCAAGGGGGGCGGGATAGCTCGACCCGAGCAGCGATGGCAAACAACGGGCTGCTCGATGCCGTCACCCGTGCCGAGGCCACGTTGCATTGTTTCGATGACCAGGGCTGGGATGGCTACGTCCAGCCGGAGATCGACTTTCCGAGTCACTGGGAGCGGCGACCCTGGTTGCCGAAGATCCTCGAGCAAGTCGATCACATCGTGGTCCTGCCCAGGCTCGGCAGCCACGCACTCAGCGGCTACACCTGCGGCATCAAGATCGCAGTCGGCTGGCTGCGGGACGACAGTCGGATGCTGCTTCACCAGCGGGGCGCGAGCTTCTTCGAGAAGATCGCCGAGATCAACTATCTACGCCCCCTTCGGGACAAGCTGCGGCTGACCCTGACCCTCGGCACCCACGGGCTGCTCAACATCGGCCCCGATTTCGGCGCGGAGCACGACTTCGGTGGTCATTTCGTCATCGCCTCAAATAGCTTGGTAGACCACGACGCCGTCGCCGCGGCGCTGATTCCGTGGCTCGACCGGCACGACGCGTCCATCTTCGATCTGTACAGCTCCTACCCGGCGGACGTGGACTTCTTCAATCGCGGTTTCGTCGCCGACTTCTGGGGCGAGTCGGCGATGGCAGACTACCAACCCATCCAGGCCTATGCGCTCGGCCACCACATCGCGCTCGATCCCTGTCTCTCCCGGCTGGCGGTGCTCGAGGGCTACCGACCCAGTCACACCAATGTGCAGGTGGTTGGCGACGGGCTGCCCCAGGGCATGGGCGACTATCTGGACCGCTACTCTGGGCGGCCCTTCCGGCTGGTGGGCACCTGAGGCAACGACATGCGTTCGGTGACAGGCGCTCTATCGATCGCCCTGGCGCTAACCCAGGCATGCGGGGCGGGCTCTGCCCCGAACAGTCGCGACGAGCCACCGGCGAGGGCGAGCGCGCCGGCGCCGCTGAGCGAAGCGCCAGCTGGTTCTACGGGGAACCCAACCTGTGATGGTGGGACCTGCTCGGATCAGCTTGGCGGTGGACCCGTCGGCTCGGTCCGTACGGGAGGCGCTGATCCGAAGCCAACGCCCACCGTGGCGGACCGCTTCCCCGAGAGCCGCTTCCCACCTGCCGATTTCGCTCCCCCATCAGCTCGATCGGCCGCCGCCGGCGACGGAACCTGGAGGAGGCTGGGCGCCACCTCGGCAGGCGACCGCGCGGCTGCTGGACGCAGTGTCTTGGTCGTCACCACGGTCCATCCCCACCCAGTGAGTCGCTTCGACTCGGTGACCCTGGCCGCCATCGATCTGCGCCACGCCGCCCTCCACTTCATGGCAGGAAAGGACGATCCCGGAGCCGAAGCGCTCGACCCACCTGCTGGTGTCATCCCTGAGGCCGACCAGGACAAGCTGCTGGCGGTGTTCAACGGCGGCTTTCTGCCCCGCCACGGACGCTGGGGCATGATGGTCCAGGGACGGGAGTTGGTCCCGCCGCGGGCCGACGGGTGCACCGTCGGGCTCTATCGCGATGGGGCGGTCCGCATTCGGCCGTGGGCCGCGCTGGAGTCGAGGTCCGGCACGATGAGCGCCTATCGCCAAACACCACCGTGCCTGATCGACAGCGGCAAGCTCCATCCCGCCTTGAGCGCCGGCAACGAGCGGCTCTGGGGCGGGCGAGATCCCAAGCGTAAGACGCGGCGACGGTCGGCCCTGGGCATCGATGAAAGCGGACGGGTGCTGCTCTACGCCATGGGCACCGAAGTCGGCCCGCTGCTGCTCGCCCAGGCCATGAGGCACGCCGGCGCTGTCGACGCGGTCCAGCTGGACATCAACTGGTCGTGGACTCGCTTTCTGCTCTACGGCCAGCCGAGCCCGGGCGGCAGGCTGCAGGTGACCTCAACGCTGATCCCCAAGATGACCCACTCGAGCAAGGGCTACCTGGAGCGGGCCGGCCATCGCGATTTCTTCTACGTGCTGCGCCGGGAGCACTAGACCCTTCGGAACCCAACCCCTTAAACGAGAGCGGCTGGCCGCCGCCGCTGCTCCCCCAAGGATCTTGGGAGGGCACCGGAGAGGGCCAGCCGAGGGCTGCGCCTAACTAGGTGGCGGCTAGCGCGGTGGTGCGTATTCGGTCTCGCAGCCGAACTGAATGTCGATCTTCGAGCCTTCTTGGCCCTGGATCCATTCGCAGGTCTGCGGGCAAACCAGCACCATCGTGGGCGAGTTGGGATCGTCGTAGTACCAGCCGTTGGTGACGCCCGAGCAGTCCGCCGCCGAATCCACCTTCCCAATCAGGGTGGACTCATCGTCGCCATTGATGAACAGCACGTTGACCATACCGGGGTCGAGGGTCTCACCATCCGGCGGCGGCGGGATGATCCACTCGCAGCTGAGCGTGGCGCTCTCGATCACCGCGTTGGCGAACTGCTGGAACACCGGTTCGAAGGCCTGGTCGCACAGATCCCCCGACACCCCACCGGTCATGTTCGCCAGGTCCCGGTAAGGCACCCCTTCGCCGTTAGGCGCAGCGAACTCGCAGCAAGGCTCAGTATCGCCAATCAGGCAGGCCGCTTCTTTGCTCTGGAAGGAGTAGATGGCGTGGAAGAAGTAGCCGGCGAGGGACGGGTCGAGCGCCAGCAACTCGGTGTTGAATTGCGCTGCCGAGTACTCTTCGGTGTCATCCGAGATCCCCACGATGTGCAGCGGAGTGTTGGGCCGGAGCATTTCCTTCCACTGGTCGTAGGTGTCGATGACCCGCTCGAACCCCTTCACACTCGGGATGCGGAGATCGATATGCAGGTACTCGGGCAGATTGGTGTCCTGGTAAGGAGGCGGATCGTCGCAACCGCCGACCGCGCCGAGGGGAGCGGGAATGCAGATGCCCCAGGCGTTGGGGTGGCCATCACAGTCGCCCTCTTCCATGCAGCCAATGACGACAACCTGCAAATCGAGCCCCGCGTCCTCGATGGTCTGGGAGAACGTGTTCATGTTGTCCCGGGTCCACATGATTTCGTCGCGCATGCTCGGCGAGTTGTCGATGAACAGCAGCACGGTGGCCGGCCCCATGGTGTTCTCGGCGTGCTCGGTCACCGCCACGCAGCCCTGAAAGCCGCCGGTACCGGTGCCCCCACCGCCGAAGAGATTACCCCCTTGGCCCGAGCTCGCTCCGCCACCGCCGGTGACTCCCCCCAAGTCGGCGTCTTCTCCACAGGCGCCGAGCAGCACAGGCACGGCGCAGAGCGCAACGGCACAGGAAACGGCCAGGAAGTGAACAGCATTCGTCGACATCAGGGATCTCCTTGTGGGGGGGCAAACGACCCGCTTCGACCATATGTGCGCTGAGGTGGGTTTGATTATGGATCCGGCCCAACTATTTTGTCCAAGCTCACTCTTTTCACCGAGCAGCTCGAGGGCCGGAGGGTCCACACGCCGACCTGTCGCCCAACCGGTCGCCTACCACCCCGGGTCCAGCCTTGCTCGGCCTCGCTCAACGACCCGAGGCGCCGCCGCTGCCGTCTACGCGATCCCGATGAGGCGAATCCGGGTATTGCTGGTTGAACTGATCGGCTCGCGACGAAGCGGCCCCGGAACGACCCATCCGCTGGAGGGCCTCGATGGCGATCACCTCGCGCTCCTGGGTCAGCATTCCCTTGGGGAACCGACGTTTGTGCTCCTGGGTCAGCGCCAAGGCGCCCTGCGGATCGCTCTGGAGCGCCGCACGGGCAGAGCGCAGCAAGCGGTGCTCGGCGAGCATCGAAGCCTGGGTGTCGCCGGCCGGTGGGTCAGCCTCCCCGTCCGCGCCCTTCGAGCTCGATGGCGGGACGGCCGTCGACGGCCCGGCTTTGCCCGTGGCGCCAGCTTGCGCTGCGCCCGGTTCGTCGTCCTGAGCGCTTGGCTCCGCCGCCGGCCCCTCGCCCGTCGCTGCCCCAGACCCAGCAGATGGCATGGCTTGCGGCGACGCCTCGCTGCCGACCGATGCGGAAGCAGCAGGCACGTTCGGCGCATCGACAGCGCTGTCCGGCTGGCCAAACAGCCACCAACCGCCGGCCGCTGCTGCGACAATCAGGGCCGCGCCGACCTTGCTGGTGGTGGAGGTCGGCAGCAACGAGCCCAGCGTCGAGCCCGTCAAGCCGGAGGCTGCCGCAGGCGGTGCGATGGATGGGCCGGCCGGTCCAGCTGGTCCCACGATCTGGGCTGCAACCCCCGTCGCCACCCGATCGACCGCAGCGGGGCTGAGCACGTCTTGGCTCGCCTGCTGCAGGAGATCACAAAGCTCTGCCGGAGTCCCTTCAGCATCGACCATGCGCAGAGGATCGCCCTGAGTGCTCATGATTCCCCCCCCTGACTAGGTTGGAAGGAAGCCAGCAGCTTCCGTCGGGCCGCTTGGTGCCGGTAATAGGCCGTCTGAAGTGGGCACCCCATGGCCTCGGCCACGGCCTTCATGGGCATGCGCTCGATCTCGTAGAGCACGAAGACGCTGCGCTGCTCCTCGTCGAGCTCGGCGAGCAAGTGCTGCAGCCGTGCCCGGGCCTCCTTGGCCTGCAGCTCGGCGTCCTGTCCTGGTGCTGCGCCCCGTTCGGGAGGTTCAGCCATGAGGTGCTCGCGGCGGGTCGCGGCCTTGCGTCGCAGCGAGTGCGCCACTCGCAGGCAGATGCCGTACAGCCAGGTGCGCAGCAACGAGCGCCCTTCGAAGTCGTCGAGCCGGCGGTGCACGACGATGAACACCTCTTGGGCGGCGTCCTCCAGATCGGCCTCTCCGACGCCGAGATAGCGCAGCGAGCGACCGACGAAGCCAGCGTAGTCACGCACGACCCGGCGCACGTCTCCCTCGTTGCGGTCCACCGCGTCCGGTTGGACGAGCAACGGTGCGCCATGCTGGCCGGGCAGGAGTGCCATGACTGCTTGCACGCTCGGTGAGTGTCCCGAGCAGGTCGTGATTATGGCCGACTGGGCATTTTGTCGCGAGGGGCGCGTCGTTCGATACCCGATCGAGGCACAACTCTGGCGCGGTTAGCGGGGCACATGACGGCACGTCCGGCGCAACCAGTTGAAATCATTAACCCGCTCTTACTGAACTGCTTAACAGTGGTCCCAGCTCACTCGGGGGGAACGTCGAAGCCAAAACTGAGCGTGCCGGTAGGCACCACCGGCCAGGGGCGGTGGACCTCTTCAACCGCCCCGCTGCTAGCGGTGTAGACGAAGCGCGGACGATGCAGCGGCACCGCAGCGCCAGCTTGGAGGTGGACGGACAGCGGTCCGGCGATGGTCAACGAGCCGGTCAGTCCCGCCCCGAGCTGGACGCTGCCGCGGGCGGGCGCGTGAGCGTAGTCCAGACCAATGCCGGTACCCGTCAGCAATCCTCCCTCCACGCCCCCACAGATCCCCACGGCGCCCCGGGAGCTCGAGGCAAAGTCAGGACAGATCTCCAGACCAGCGTGCCAGGCCGAGAAGCTCCCCCCTCTGCCATCGCTAAGGTGCTCGACGGCAGGCCAAATGGTGACCCCCAAATGGATGGGCACGAAGCCTGGTGGTGCGAGACCCGCGCTGAGGTGCGCGCCAAGCGCGAGGCCGGGCAACAAGCCACCGCTGACCGCCAGCCCGGCGTGGGCCTGGCCTTGCCACACCTCCTCGTCTTTCTCCTCGGGCAGCGGCGGCGGGGGCAAGTGGACGGTGGACCGCAGACGGCGCGCCTCCAACATCAGCGCCATCACCAGGGCGATCGGTCCGTCCAGCGCGTGGCAGCTCTGCTCTTCGCTGAGTAGCTCACGCTCTCCACGAGCTTCGCCGCCGGCGCTCAGCAGCTGGAGCCGAGCGACCCAATGCGGATCGCGGCGCTCGATGCGCACCGTCACCGTCAGGTCGGCCGCCGACGGCTCGACAAAGGCGAAGCGACCCAAGAGCTGCTGCACGTCAGCGATGACGGCGTCCCGAGTCGCGCACCCCATGGAGGGGGCGGCCGGGTCCCAGTCCAGATGCGCAACGACCAGCGCCCCCGGCTGTTCGGAGGTCGCTGGCTCGGCAGCACCGGCTCGGTCGGCGACGAGCAAGCAGAGCGCGCCTAGCGCAGCAGCCGTCACCATCGTCGTCGCCATGAGTGGACCGAGAGTGGCCTCATCCCGGGCTGCGGGCAAGAGGGGGGAGCGGCCTTCCCAGTCTGCTTCCTTCCAGCCCCAACTCACGGGCCGAATGGCTCGGGCGGCGACAGCCCGGTCGACAGGCTCTTGCAGACCGTCAGCTCGGATTCGCAGCCGCACAGGTTGGAGCCCAAGTCTTCGAACTGGTCAGGCGTGCCCAAGTAGGTCTCGCCATTCAGGGCGATGGCGTTGCAGTCCAGCTGGCTCGTCCCGAGGACGACCTGGGCGCCGAAGTTTGCGATCCCAGCTCGGTCGTTGTGCCCGATCAAGCACCGCTCGAGGCGCAGCGACGTGAGCGCGTTCCCTTGACCGAGTGGCAGTGCCGAGGCGACTACCCCGTCCCCGAATGCTTCGTCGGCAAGTCGTCGCCGACTGCGCCGCACCACCGAGTCCTCGACCACGACGTCCGCCCCGGCCGCGTAGAACCCGACCTCGGAGCTGTCCTCCACCAAGCTGTGACGCATGGTCACCGTAGAAAGAGCCTGGGTTTCGTGGGACAGCTGCACGATCAGGCCGCGGCCGAGCAGGCCGTCGCTCGGACGAGCCTCGGTGCCGCTGATCACCACGCTGTCCAGGGTGGCTTCGGAACCGAGCACGAGCAGACCGACCTCGTGACTGGCTTCGATCCGAGTGCCGGCAATCGCGGCACGGCACCCGACGCCGGTGGGGAGCGCGATCTGTACGACCAGACCGCGACCCAGCATGCCCGAAGCCTCTTCAGAGGCGGTGTGCTGAACGAGCAACCCTTCCACGACGGCATCAACGCCTGCGAGCACCACACCCATCGAGCTGCTGCCGCGCACGGTGCTCGCCTGAATCGTGACGGACGGCCGATCCGCTCCCAGGGGCGCTTCGCTCCCCACAGCCAGACCGTAGCCGAAGCGACCGTCCAGGGCCTGCGGAGCCGTATCGACGACGGTCACGTGCTCCACCGTCGTTTCAGCATCGATGACGCAGACTCCACAGGTCTGATTGCGGTCGACGGTGCTGCGGCGCAGCTCGAAGGTGGGCAGGCGGTCCAGCGCCAGGTCGTGCGCAACGACGATGCCCGAGCCGTCGAGTTGCTCACCATCGATCGGGTAGGTGTCGCGAATGACCGTGTCTTCGATCAGCAGGTCGGCACCGAAGGCCTGAACAGTGTTCTCGCGGTTGCGCTCGAGCAACGAACGCCGCACCTCGAGTCGGGTCGGCGTCAGGTCGCCGAAGCTGCTGCGGGCACTCAGCCCTCGGCCAAAAACGCCCTCGTCAGCCTGGCAGTCGCGGATCACCGAATCGGCTACCCTGAGCTCGGCCCCAGCCCAAACGTCAGCACCACTCAAGACCGTCTGCTCGATGAGGGAACGCTGCAGATCCACCGAGCCGTCACCACCGTAGGCGGTCACCTGCAACCCTACGTCCCCGGTATGGTGGATCCACACCTGATCGATGAGCACATCGACCGACTCGTGGATCTCGACGCCATAGCCAGGGCCGGTGATCGCCAACTGATGCAGCTCGGTACTGGCAGCATCGACAACGTAAACAACGGGGAAAATCCCAGAGGCTCCGGCAATCTCGACCTGGCCGGGACAGGTGCCCCAGATCTTCACCGGCGTCTGGTCGATCCAGACATCTTCGCCGTAGCTGCCCGCGGCCACGGCGATGACGGCCCCAGGCTCGGCAGCGTCGACCCCATCTTGGATAGTCGTCCACGGCTGGCTCGCACTGCCGTCGCTCCCTCCGCCGCCATAAGAACCGTCCACGTGCTGGGTCGTGCCATCGATGGGGATGCCCTCCCATGGTTCGGTCCCGCAAGGAGCAACCTCGCGGCACTCCGTCTCTCCTGGCGTGGCCATGGTCCCAACCGGACAGGGCGCAGCAGGCAGGACTGGCGCGCAGCCTCGCTCACCGTCCGGCTCGAATCCCGGTCCGCACGCTTCAGGCGGCACTCCGGCAGGCTCGCAACTGCCGTCACCCAGCAGCAGCTCACCAGGATCGCACGGCCCAGGCAGCGGTCCTGCATCCACTACGGGCCCATCGGGCTGGGCGTCGGGCACGCCCCCATCGATCGGTGCAATGGCGTCCTCGCTGCCGCAACCCGCCAGCCAAACCCCCATCCATGACAGCACCGCCCCGTACGCAAAGCGCCGACCCCTCCGAAGCATGCTTCATCATCGCGCGAGAGCGGCCCCGTGGCTAGGCGCCCAACCTGCACGCCCCCCGTCTCGACCATCGTCAGCGCCTCAGAAGGACGCTGCGAACTCCCGCGCAAATGCGGAGAGCGTTCGGGGCTGCTGACCGAGCACCTTGCTGACGTCCCCTGTCACCGAGGCGTTGTATCCCGCTCGCATGGCACCAAAGAGCGCCAGCATGAAGTCGATCACCGTGTCGGGCATTGCTTGCGCCTCGAGTCCCGACTTCATGTCCCCATCGGAGATGGCCGTGTAGGTGATGGTCTTCTCGACCACCTTGGAGAGCTCTTGGGCGACCTCGCTGTGGGTGAAGGTCTCGGCTCCGGTCAAGGCGTAGCTCTTGCTGGCGTGGCCGTCCTCGGTGAGCACCTTCGCCGCCACCGCTGCAATGTCCCGTGCATCGATGAAGCTGACCGACGCGTCCGCTGCCGGTAGAAACAGCCCGTTCTGCTCGCGGATCATGCCGTTGAAGGAACCCACCGAGAAGTTCTGCATGAACCAGTTGGGCCGGAGCAGCGTGTGAGTGATGGTCGATTTCTCGAGGAGAATTTCTACCTGGCGTAGCGGGATGTTGTCGTCCGCATCCACTCCCATGGCGCTCATGTTGACGATGCGGTTGACGCCCGAAGCGGCGGCTTTTTCGAACAGCGGCGCGGCGACGTCGGCAGCCTGCACATCCGCCGGACGGGACAGATAGAAAACGCGATCGACGCCATCTAATGCGGCATCGAAGGTCTGGGGGTCATCGAAGTCATAAAGCACAGCCTCCACGCCTTTTCCGAAAGCGCGGCTCGGATCACGGGTCGCGGCTTTGACCTTTTCGCCCGCTGCAGCCAGGGCTTCTACGAGGGCGGACCCGACAGTTCCGGTGGCGCCGACGACGAGGATCTTGTGGTTCGGTTCAGTCATGCTCTGGTCCTTCCAGTTGGTTGAGTCCCAAGCATGGGTCCCAAGCATAGCTGCGACCAGTGCAGTATAGGCATGGTATAGCTGCACTTCATGCAGCTCTCAGCCGTCGACTCAAACCTCTTGGTGATGCTCCACCCGCTGTTGCAAACGCGCAGCGTGAACAAGGCGGCACAGCAGTTGGGCTTGAGCCCGTCGGCGACCAGTCATGCTTTGGCGCGCTTGCGAGATCTGCTTGGCGATGAGCTTCTGGTACGAGCCGGGCGCGGCTTGGTTCTCACGCCTCGTGGCGCCGCCCTTGCACCGCTGGTTGCCCAAGCGGTCAGATCGTTGCAGCAGCTCATCTTGCCGGCGGAGGATTTTCGGCCGCACGAGCTGCAGCGCACATTTCACCTGCTCTACTCGGACTCTCTAGATTGGGTGCTACTGCCCGCGCTCGACGCCACGCTGCAAAAGGAAGCGCCCAGCGTTGACGTGCACACCCACAATGCGGCCGATGACCTGACGACGCGCCTCCGAGAAGGCAGCATCGATCTCGCATTTGTCGTCAACGCAACCTTGCCGCCCGACATGCACACCCGCTCCTTCATGCACGATCGATTTGTGAGCATCGTTCGAGTGGGCCACCCATGTCTGCAGCGCCCCATGACGCTGAAGCGTTTTGCCGCCCTCCAGCACATCATGGTTGCGCCTAGAGGCACTGCGGGTGGCGTGGTGGATGTGATGTTGCGGAAGCAAGGACTCGAGCGCCGGGTGGCGAGGACGTTTACCAGTTTTCTACCGGCCCCATTCTTGGTCACCCAATCGGACTACGTCTTGACCCTGCCTCAGAGCGTGGCGCGCATCGCTGCGACCTTGCTGAAGTTCGAGGTGCTCGACATGCCCGTGGCACCGCCTGGCTACGAGGTGCGCTTAGCCTGGCACGAGCACATGCACCAAGACCCGGCGCACCAGTGGTTTCGCGACGTGGTGGCCTTGCAAGGAGCGGCTCTTCAGGCCGTCGCCAAGACAGCACTTCAGTCAACGCTCGTCACCCACCGCTCGTGACACCAGCACGATCTCCCCGCTGCCACCGTTCATCGCCACTCGATCGCCGCTCCGCAGGCGCTCGGTGATCCCGTTCACCGCGGTGATCATGGGCAGACCATACTCCCGGGCCACCACCGCGCCGTGGGACAGCAAGCTGCCCATCTCCAGCACCACCGC